>JACCUM010000275.1 GCA_013811805.1 Geodermatophilaceae bacterium
GGCGCGCACCCCGGAAGCCGACCGGCGTCGGGCTGCGAGCAGCCGATAGCCGTGGCGCAGAGCCGGAATCATCGACGGGCCGCGAACGGTGACAAGGGACAGCAGCGGCAGGTCAGCTGGGCGGCGCGGGCGGGCCAGTGCCCCTTCGGGTCGCATCGGGCACACCTCGATTCGCCTCAGCTCAGTGCTGATTCCGGCCGGGAGTAGGGTCGGAACCTAGGCGTCCATCGTCTGCCGTTCTCGATACGGAGGTCCTCCATGCGTAATAATCACTCCCTTTCCCGCCTGTTCGGGCACGTCACTGCCGATGCCCATTGTGACCTGCCCTGCGGTGTGTACGACCCCGCGCAGGCCCGGATCGAAGCCGAGTCGGTTCTCGGCATCTGCAACAAGTACGCGGACAACGACGACCCGGAATTCCGTACTCGCGCCATCCTGATCAAGGAGCAGCGCAGCGAGCTCGTCAAGCACCACCTCTGGGTCCTGTGGACCGACTACTTCAAGCCCCCGCACTTCGAGAAGTACCCCGAGCTGCACCAGCTGTTCAACGAGGCCACCAAGGCAGCTGGCGCCAGCGGTGCCAAGGGCAGCATGGACCCGAAGGCCGCGCAGGGTCTGCTCGACCAGATCGAGAAGATCTCCGACATCTTCTGGGAAACCAAGAAAGCTGCCTGATCACCACACTGGCCCGCCGACATCTCCCCACTCGGGACAGTTCGCACGGATGAGGATCGACCCGGCCGGCCGGCCGTTCATCGCCGGCTTCGCCCTACCGGCTCTCCTGCTTGCACTAGCTGGGCGGCGTGGATGGGCACTTCCGTTTGCTGCCGTCGCCACGTACATGATGGCGTTCTTCCGGGACCCGGATCGGCCGTGCGACCGGGTTCGGCCACCCGTTGACGACGTTCTGGCTCCGGCCGACGGGCTGGTGGTCGTGGCCGGCGATCCGGAGCCAGACGTCGCCCCGCCCGGCGACTGGCAGCAGGTCAGCATCTTCCTGTCCCCGGCCGACGTACACATGAACCGCTCGCCGTACCGCGGTTCGGTGACGCGTTGTGAGTACCGCCCCGGCGCCTTTCTCGCCGCCTACCGTGACCGGTCCTCCCTGGACAACGAACGCAGCGAGATCTGGCTTGCCGACGGCTCGCGGCAGATCGTGTTCCGTCAGGTCGTCGGGGTCCTTGCTCGCCGGATCGTCACCCGTACCCAGGTAGGCGCGCATCTGGACACCGGCCAGCGAATGGGACTGATGAAGTTCGGCTCGCGAATGGACGTGTTCCTACCCCGAGACTGTACGGTCGTTGCAGCACGAGGGGACCGGGTCAGGGGCGGCCAGACCGTCATCGCACGCTGGGAGGATCCGGTTCCAACCTGATCCGGCCACCGACCGGGCCGGGCCCGTGATTGATGCATAGGAGGTGCCAGGCGCCCATGCCTCGCCATCCCGAGCGTCCTGAATCCCGTCCTGAAGCCGTGGTGCAACCGGACGGGTCACGTCTTCGTGTGCGGTCGAGTCTGGTGGCCCGCCGGATAGGACTGCGGTCCAACCTCGAGGTCACCACCGACCCGCGGCGGCGCCTGCTCGGGCTGCTACCGAGCCTGTTCACCCTGCTCAACATGATGTCGGGGTTCCTGAGTGTGCTGATGGCCATCACCGGGAGGCCCCAGTTCGCCGCAGTATTGATCGGTATTTCCATCGTGCTTGACATCACCGACGGCGCCGTGGCACGCCTGGTGCGCAGCGTCACGCCATTCGGTCTGCAGTTCGATTCCCTGGCCGACTTGGTCTCCTTCGGAGTGGCACCGGCAATCCTGGCCTTCACCGTGCTGTCCGGAACGGATCTGACCGTGGCTCCGGTGGGGTTGCTGGCCAGCTTTCTCTGGCTGGCCTGCGCCGCGATCCGGCTCGCCCGCTTCAACGTGACGATCGATCCCACCGCCGACAAGCGTTTCTTCAACGGCTTGCCCAGTCCTGGCGCGGCTGGAGTCATCATCGCCTCGGTCTTTGCCTTCCCCGCTCCGGAAACCGACGGTCAGCGCTTTCTCGCGGTTCTGGTCCTCGCGGTGCCGGCTCTGCTGATGATCTCCTCCATCAGGTACCGCTCGTTCCGTTCGCTGATCAGCCCGAAGAGCCGCAGGCCGTACGGTCTGATCTTGTTCACCGCTGCCCTGGTCGTCGGGTTCATCCTCGATCCGGCCATCACGGGCTGCGTGGTGGCCTACAGCTATCTGGCGATACCCGTGCTGCTGCCCGCCCGCATTGCCGTGCCACCCGGGTGAGCGCCTCGACCGACCGCGTACGGCGAGCCCAGCCCGCCGACGTACCTCGGATCTGTGCCCTCGTCCGAGATCTTGCCGAGTACGAGCGTGCCGCTACCGAGGCACAGATGACCGTCGAACAGTTGCACGAAGCGCTCTTCGGTGAACAGGTGAGCCTGTACGGACTCGTCGCCCAAGTGGACGCACAGGTGGTCGGCTTCGCCGTGTGGTTCCGCAACTTCTCCACGTGGCGCGGGCGGCACGGTATCTATCTCGAAGACCTCTTCGTGGCACCCGAGCACCGCGGTTCGGGGCTGGGCAAGGCACTCCTGGCCGCATTGGCCCGCGAATGCGTGACCAAGGGCTACCCGCGGCTCGAGTGGTGGGTGCTGGACTGGAATGCCCCCTCGATCGAGTTCTACCGATCGCTGGGAGCGGTCGCGATGGACGAGTGGACCGTGTTTCGACTCACCGATGACGCGCTGGCCGAGCTTGCAGCCAGGGCCGGCGCCTGACTCAGCCCTAACGGTCGCGAATGTCGCGGAAGAAGGCCAGCTTCGATTCAGGTGTGAACAACAGGTACAGCACCATGGCGGCAGCCGCGATGACAGGAATGCCGTACAGCGGTTGCCCGGACGGGAAGGCCAGCGAGTAGCCCACAGGCGCCGCAAGGATCTGGATCACGATGACCGGTGCCCGGCTCCAGCCGGCCACCTGGTACAGACCCCGAGCCAGGAACAGGATCAGCGCACCCGCCGCGATGGCAATGACGACCTCGGCCCAGGCTCGGCTCAAGCTGTCGGGGCGGCTCATCATGATGCCACCGACGAACAGAAGCGGTCCCAGCGCCGTCACGGCCACACCCTCCAGCGCAACGAGCGCCGCGGCACCCAACACCGAACGGGGAACACCGACAGGGGGAGTGTCCTCGCCAGCTGACTCAGGCACGGCGCCGACGGTACGCGGGGCACATCGCGGTGCCGTACGCCGCCGGAGCAGAGCCGGGTCGTCGGCTGCGTATTCTGACCCCTCGTGCGCGCGATTCTGGTGGTCAACCCCGTGGCCACCGACACGACGGTCAAGACCCGCAACGTCCTGGCGCGGGCGCTGGCCAGTGAACTCAAGGTCGAGGTCGTGGAGACCACCCACCGCGGACACGGCCACGAGCTCGCCGAGCAGGCCCGCCTCGACGGGATAGATGTCGTCGTCGCCCTTGGCGGTGACGGCACGATCAATGAGGTGGTCAACGGCCTGCTCTCGGCCGGCCCGGGGCCTGATGTCCCGATGTTGGCCGCCGTTCCCGGCGGATCGACCAACGTGTTCACCCGCGCCCTGGGCATGTCCCGCGATCCGATCGAGGCCACTGCCGAGATCCTCGACCTGCTACGGGCCGATCAGTCCCGGACAGTCTCGCTGGGCAGGGCCGACGACCGGTGGTTCACCTTCACCAGCGGCCTGGGCTTCGATGCCGACGTCATCGCTACGGTCGAGCGTCGCCGCGCTGCCGGACGGCGCGCCTCCCCCGGGCTGTACATCGGCGCGGCGGTCAGGGAGTTCACGACCGGGCGGGGCCGACGGCACCCACACCTGACCGTGGAGGTGCCCGGTCACCAGCCCATGTCCGGCGTGTTCCTCTGTCTGGTCAGCAATGTCAACCCCTGGACCTACGTGGGGGCCTGGCCGGTTGCTCCCAACCCACAGGCAAGCTTCGAGACCGGTTTGGACCTCTTCGCACTGCGCAAGGTCGGCGTGACGCGCATGCTCGGCCACCTTCGACAGAGCATGAAGCATGGCGCGGGGCCACGCGGCCGTCAGGCGCTGACCTGCCACGACGTGTCGTGGATCCGGCTCCGCGCGCAGGCCCCGCTGCACTGGCAGGTCGACGGTGACTGGGCCGGGCAGCGCCAGGAACTGATCCTGCGCAGTGTCCCGGATGCGCTACGAGTCGTGGCTCCGCCGGTGCGTTCCGGGCTCGACCGCCCCCGATGACGGCCACCGAGCGGGACCGCCGCGTTGGTGAGGTTGCTCACCGATTTGCGATCGGCGGCGCGTAAGCCCTTGACATCGCGCCCACTCGTGAAAGCATTCACAAAGAGCAAGCGTGTTTGTGGGCTGATCGGACGGTTATCGGTTGACTAACACCGAGCCGTGCCAGACTGTTCCACTGCGCAAACGTTGACATCTTGAGACCGTGCCTGACTGTTCCATTCTGATCGTCCAGCCGAAAGTGAGTGTTCCCGATGGATTGGCGCCACCGCGCCCTGTGCCGCGACGAGGATCCCGAGCTGTTCTTCCCGATTGGGACGACCGGTCCGGCGCTGCTTCAGGTCGAGCAGGCCAAGGCAGTATGTCGTCGTTGCCCGGCCACCCGGGAGTGCTTGGACTGGGCGTTGGCCACCGGGCAGGACTCCGGTGTCTGGGGCGGACTGGCCGAAGACGAGCGCCGGGCGCTCAAGCGGCGCAGCGCCCGGCTCCGCGCGCACAGCGCCTGAGCCAGGCCGGCACCGCCTGAGCCACCTGGATCAATTCACCCGCAGGTGAGCCTCGTGCATGGGCACGCTCAGGACTGCCTCCGTCCCAATTGCGCCAGGCTCATCCCGGCGACGGCCCAACCGGATGGAACCGCGGATCTCCGATTCGACCAGGGTCCGCACAATTTGTAGCCCCAGGGAATCGCTGGCCTCCAACGAGAACCCCTGGGGAAGGCCCGAGCCGTCGTCGGTGATCCGGACAGTCAGCAGGGCGGCGGTCCGCTCGGCGGTGATGACCACTCGGCCTCCTTCTCGGTCGGCATAGCCGTGCTCGACGGCGTTGTGCAGGAGTTCGGTCAAGACCATCACCAGCGGAGTGGCCAGTTCGGCCGACAGCTCACCGAGGTGCCCGTCTCGCTCGATCCGGATTCCCGGAGCCGCGCTGACCTCGCTGATCATCGGGATCAGCGCGTCCAGGATTCCGTCGAGGTCGGCCGACCCGTCCCGGGACGCAGCCAGCGTCTCGTGGACGAGCGCGATCGAGGACACCCGCCGTACGGATTCGGCGAGGGCCGCCCGCGCAGCTGGGTGCTGCATCCGGCGGCCCTGCAGACGTAGCAGGGCAGCGACGGTCTGCAGGTTGTTCTTGACCCGGTGGTGAATCTCGCGGATCAGCACGTCCTTGGACTGCAGGGCCAGATCACGATGCCGCAGATCGGTCATGTCTCGAAGTAGCACGACGAAGCCGTGCGAGGTGGCCCGGCGGCTCAACGGGATGATCCGGTACGCGGCGGTGACCAAGCCGGCCGACAGTTCGCCGGTATGCGGGTTGGCCGCGCCCAGCGCAGCGCGCAGCCCACTGATCGCTGCCTCGTCGGAGGCGTTCAGGTCGCCATCTGCACCGGTCGCGATCAGCGATCGACCGACCTCGGCGAGTTCACGACCGACCAGATCCGCGGTCAATCCCATCCGCCGGAAGGCCGAGAGTCCGTTCGGACTGGCGTAGCGAACCACCCACGCGGTGTCCAATCTGAGGAAGCCGTCGCCGACCCGAGGGCCCAAGGGGTCGGCATCCCCTCCTTCGGAGGCGGGGAAGCTGCCTTCGGCCACCATGTGGAACAACTCCCCGGCGGCGTCGAGGTAGGCCAGTTCCATTTCCGACGGCGTGCGCGGGGACTGCAGGTTGGTGTCTCGCCCGAGCACGGCAATCACCTGGCCGGCCCGCCGTACTGCGATCCCCTCCGGGCGGATCGGAATCCCATTTCCCCACTCCGGATCCCGGTCACGAACCATGCCGCCCGCAGCGAGGGTACGGTCCAGCCAGCTCAGCTCCCCGGCTGCGACCCGACGACCGACCTCGTGGGTGGGATGCGAGGTCGGCGCTGTCGTCGGCCGAACGTGTCCCACGCACAGGAGGTCGCCGTCCCGGGTACGGACCCACAGCAGCAGATCGGCGAAGGCAAGATCGGCCAGGATCTGCCAGTCCCCCACCAGCTGTTGCAGGTGTGCGGCGGCATCCGACCCCAGGTCGGTCTGCTCGCTGAGCAGGTCGGACAGCGCGGACATGACGGGCCCAAGCCTAGGCGCCGGCGAGCCGCCGAGCGGAGCTGGACGCCACGTTGGCCGGGTCAAGCTCCCACGGGCGTAGGTTCACCCGTCGTGACTCCTACGACGATCCGCCCGGCTCGTCCAGATGAACTGGATGCAGTGGGCGCGCTCACCGTCGAGGTCTACCGCGCGGGGCAACTGGCTCCGGAGGAGTACTCGGTGAGTCTGGCCGATGCGAGAGGCCGGGCCCGGCACACGGAGATCCTGGTAGCCGTCGACGGTCAGGGTCGGCTCATGGGCGCGGTGGCGCTGGTGCTCAACGGCGGGCCGTACGCTGAACTCGCCGAGTCCGAGGACGAGGCCGAATTCCGGATGCTGGCGGTGTCGGCTCGGTCGCGTGGACAGGGTGTCGGCACGGCCCTGGTCGAAGAATGTCTGGTGCGCGCTCGGGAGGCCGGCAAGCGTCGGATGGTGATCTCGACCGGCGACAACATGCACGCCGCCCATCGGCGGTACGAAGCGCTGGGGTTCGTTCGGACACCGGAGCGGGACTGGTCTCCCTTGCCCGGAGTGACGCTGCTCGGTTATGCACTCGAACTCGCGGCTAGCGCAGGGACTCAGCGCCGTTGATCACGGCGATCAGATCACCCTCCTGGATGACCTCGCCCTCGTGAACCGCGATCTCGGTGATCACTCCGCCGGCCTCGCAGACGACGGGGATCTCCATCTTCATGGATTCCAGAATGACCACGGTGTCGCCGGGTCCGACCTGGTCTCCCACCGCGACCATGATCTTCCAGACGTTGGACACCATCTCGGCCTGGATCTGCTCCGCCACGGGGTTCATCCAAGCACGGTCAAGCAGTACCGTCGTGCATCCGCGCAGCGATGTCCTCGGCCCGGGCCCGGAGCTGGTCGAGGTCGTCAGGGAGGCCGGCAACGCGGACCGCTGCGGCGGCTTCGAGGAAGCCGGCTACCGCCGAGGCCAGGTCATCGCCGCGCGCGGCAAGAATGCCCAGAACCGGGTCGTACCACGGCGAGAGCCAATCGCCGGTGGCATACCCAGGCTCCCACTGCACGTCGTTGTCCTCCGGCCCGATCAGCTCGCTGATCGAGGCCCGCTGCCCCGCGCCCGGTACGGCGGTGGCACGCACGACTCCGCCCACTGCGGCTGGCGCGCCAGGGGACCCAGCCGGTGGTGAGCCACCATCAGCAAGCGCGAGCGCCGCCTGGACCAGATCGCGTCCCCCGCGTAGTTCGACGAGTCCGAGTTCGGCGGGCAGGCCACCCCGAACTGCCGCCGGAGCACCATCCGGACCGAAGGCGATCGATACCAGGCCGCGCCAGCCCAGTTCCACGGCCAGATCCGACAGCGTGGCCAAGATCTTCGCCGCAGGCGGAAGGCCGTCGACCGCCAGCGAGCCCGGCTCCTCGGCGCTGGTCCAGCACACGGCGGCTCCAGCGGCTCGAGTCCGCCGGACCAGGAGGCCGTCGATCCGGAAGCCGTCGGCCAGTCCGATCACCCAGCCGGGCGACTCACCGGACACCGCGACGTCCCAACCTGATTGCTGCACAGCCTCCAGCGAATCCGGGTCTGACCCGATCCAGAGCAGTCCGGCTTCGCGGGTGCGACGCGCCAGCTCGGCTGATCCGGCGAGAACGGCGTGAACGGGCAGCAAGGCTCGGGCGCCACTCACCTGAGCCGCCTCGACGAGCGCAGCAAGGTCCAGATAGGAAGCCTCGGGGGCGGCGGTGCCGATGAGGACCGATTCGTCGGCCATGCGGGCATGCCGGGCGTTGGTGTCGGCGTCGGAATGCACCGCAACCGCCTTCGACCCGAAGCGTTGGCAGGATCTGATCGCCCGGGTGGCCATCGGGCCGCGCCCGGCCACCAGCACCACCTCAGGCATGGATCAACTCGGATCGTTGGACGTGCTCACCGGATGTCGGCTTCCACCACAACGGACTTCAGGTGCAGCAGTACCCGTTGTCTGAGCCCATCCGGGGCCCGGTCGCCGCCGCACTTACGAGCCACCAATTCCTTGACCTGTGCCTCGATTCCGAACTGCTGCAGGCATGGCCCGCACTCCTCGAGATGCTCGGCAATCAGGTGCCGCCGTGGCTCGTCACACTCGGAATCGAGGAACAGAAAGACCTCGGCCAGCACCTCCGAGCACGGCAGATCATGGTGCTCTCCGCAGCTCATGGCTGCTCACCTCCCGTACCGGCCCGCACCATGCCTCGGTCGGCGGCGTAGGAGGCCAGCATCCTTTGCAGGCCACGGCGACCGCGGTGCAGGCGAGACATGACGGTGCCGATCGGCGTGCCCATGATCTCGGCGATCTCCTTGTACGAGAAACCCTCGACATCGGCGAGGTAGACAGCGAGGCGGAAGTCCTCCGGCAACGCCTGCAGGGCCTCCTTCACATCGCTGTCCGGAAGGCGGTCCAGAGCTTCCATCTCGGCCGAGCGCAGCCCGGTGGAGGTGTGCTGTTCGGCTGCATAGAGCTGCCAGTCCTCGACCTGCTCGACGGAGTTCTGTTGCGGCTGGCGCTGCTTCTTGCGATAGGTGTTGATGTAGGCGTTGGTCAGGATCCGGTAGAGCCAGGCTTTGAGATTCGTACCCTCCGAGAACTGATGGAAGGCGCCGTACGCCTTGGCAAAAGTCTCCTGGACGAGGTCTTCAGCATCGGGTGGGTTACGCGTCATCCGCAGCGCAGCGGGATAGAGCTGGTCGAGGAAGGGCAGGGCATCCCGCTCGAACCGAGCGTCGCGTTCTGCACGGGTTTCCTCAGCCACCAAAGATCCTCTCCCGGACGCGCCTGCGGGCAGAGAACCCCGGCGCGACGAGGATACGCGGCCATCCTGAGCGCGGCCGGGCGGCCGATCCGCGCCGCGGCGGCCGGTACGGGTGATCCTGAGACCGTTCACACGTACCGCAACACCACCGACCCCGCAGGGATTCCTAGGTGCTGGAGGTCTGGTCCGCGCGCCAGGCCACGATCGTCAGGGCGACCTGAGCCAACAGCCGGTCGTCGGCATCGGTGAGATCCAACCCGGTGATCTTCTCGATCCGCTGCGCTCGGTAGGCGACGGTGTTCGGGTGCACCCGCAGAGCGCGCGCGGTCTGTTTGGGGCTGCTCTGATTGCGGAGGTAGACAGCCAACGTCGTGACCAGCACGCCACCATGTACGGCGTCGTAGCTGATCAGCGGTCCGAGGACCTCGTCAGCAAAGCGCCACAGCTCTCCCAGGTCGGCGATCCGCAGGAGCAGACGGTAGATCCCCAGCTCGCGGTAGTCGATCAGCTGGCCGCCCCGGCCAAGGCGCAATCCGAGCTCGACGGCTTGTTCGGCCTGCCCGAAACCCAGCGGTGCGAGTTCGGCGCGGTCGAGCGACTCGCTCAGGCCGCAGGTCCAGGTCGAGTCGAGAGACAGGTCGTGCCAGATCTCACGCCACCCCTGCGCGAAGCTGAGTCTGCCGGGATCAGTGGCCGCCGCGCTGCCCACACGGAGATCCGGGACGATCGCGACCACGCCGAATTCACGCACCGTCGCCTTTGCCCCGGACAGTCGCGTGTCAAGGCAGGCCAGGAGCGCATCCACGTCATGGTCACGTGAGCCGAGCGGCGGGGGCCCTTGCCGCCGTACGACACAGATCCGGTAGCCCGCCGAGTCGGCCAGCCCCAGGGTCCGAGCCTTCTCCCGCGCGTCCTGGGCATCGAGGAAGTGCCCGGAGACCAGCGCATCCACGATGGTGCGCAGGTAGCGCAGCCCGAGCTCGGTGCTGGTCCGCTCATGGGCCAACGTGAGGGCGAAGAGGGTCGCAGCGTAGGTGGCAGTCAGCAGATCCACATCATCGGGTTGGGAGTCCCCATCCTCCTCGAGCACGAGCAGGTAGCCGAGGGTGTCCTCGCCGATGACGATCGGCGTCACCAGGCAGCCCTGCGCCAACGACCCGGGAACCGATGGAACCCGCAGCGGCCGCCGCTGGGCGCGCAGGGCGGTGAGCAATCGATCCACGCTTGGATCACCGCGATCCCACTTCAGGTCCGGAAGCTCCCCGTCTCCCCCTGAATGAGCCCGAGATCGAAATGCGGGATCCAGCAGCACGATTCGCTTTCCGACGAGCTCGGCGAATACTCGAGTCAGCTCGTCCGGGTCCACGCCCTTGAGAGCGGTGTCGGCAAGCTGGTCGCAGACAGCGATGGTGCGCCGGTAGACCGAGTTCTGCCGGGATAGCCCCGTGAGCGCTTCGGCGAGTTCCGCGTTGGGTGCCGGTGGCTCCTGGGCGGGATGCGCGAGCCGCATCCGTCGCGAGCGTGCCCGGGCCCCCGTCACCGTCGAACCCCGAACCCGCTGAGCCGGCCCAGCAGATCGACGGCGGGTTGCTGCGATGCCCGCGGCACCTGGACGAGGACCCCGGAGATCAACCCGCGGAGCTTCTCGATGAGCTCCACCGAAGCCTCGACGACGTCGCTGAGCGCTGCGCCTGGACGACGCGGCGTCCGGAGCCCGGCGGGTGGCACGGACATCCGGGGCACCTCGTTGCGCAGCCGCTCCAGGGCACGGAAGCTCTCGAACGGCGCGATCGAGGCGATCACCGGAATGTCGATCCCCCGGGCGTGCAGCGCAGCCAGCAGCAGGATCGCCTCGTCGGCGTCGTAGATGGCGTCGGTGATCAGGAAGTGTGCGCCGGCCGCGGCCTTGGATTCCGCGCGCTCGATCTCGCGGTTCAGGTCGGCGGCTGCCGTGCTGATCGAGGCGCCGATCACGAATTGGGTGCGTTCACGGGTCGCGACACCACGCCAGTCCTGGCCCTCGTTGAGACCACGCAGCGCAGCAATGAGCCGTACCGAGTCCACGTCCCAGGGCAGCGCTGCGTCGGGATAGTCCCCGGCGACCCTGGGTGAACCGGTACGGCAGACCACCATTCGCAGTCCCAGCGCATGGGCGCCGAGCAGATCGGCCTGTAGCGCCGGAAGCGTCCGGTCGGCCGTCTCGGCCGGAAGAAGCACCTCGGCGTCGACCCGCTCGTGCAGCACGACCGCGGCCGCGACCGGACCGACGCGGGTGGCCGGCGGTGCGGGCTCGGTGATCGCCAGCACCTGCGCCCCGGCGGCCCTCAACTCGCGTGCCTGCTCGACGAAACCATCCACGTCCGGACCCTGCGGAGCGCCGAGCCCGGCGATGATCACGAATCCACCGTCCTGTGGCCAGGTGGGCCGATCGGGCGCGGTCCCGGCAGCGGTCGACCCCGTGGCTACCGGGTCCGGATACGTCGACGTCAGCCGCTGCACCCGGAGAGCAGGTACCAGACCAGAAACGGCCTTGGCAATGGCACGGGTGTGCGCCGGGGTCGTACCGCAGCAGCCTCCGACGATCGAGGCGCCGTTTCCGACGAACTCAGCGGCCGCCGCGGCAAAGTAGGCCGTGTTGTGCACGTAGCGAACCTGACGTCCCAGTCGTTGCGGCGTACCCGCGTTGGGCTGCACCGAGATCGGCGTTCGCGACGAGGCCGCCAGTTCGGCGATCACATCCTGTAGCGCCGCCGGCCCGACCGTGCAGTTGGCACCGATGGCGGCGACATCCATCCGATCCAGGACCGCGACCACAGCTGCGGGCCCCTCACCTCGCAGAGTCCGGCCGTCGTCACCGAAGGTCATCTGCGCGATGATCGGTAGGTCGGTCTCCTCGAGCGCCACCTCGACGGCCTGAACCAGGGAGTCGAGATCGCCGAAGGTCTCCAGGATCAACAGATCGACCCAGTCGACGAGTCCGGCGATCTGTTCTCGGAGTACCTCGGCACGCATTCCCGGAGGAATCCGGCTGAGGGCCGTCGCGCTGTTGGCCGGGCCCACCGACCCGGCGACCAGGACCGTACGGTCGCTGTCCCTGGCCGCCTCCCGAGCCAGTCGGGCGCCGGCGATGTTGAGTTCGACGACGCTGTCCTCCAGGCCCACCCGGGACAGCCGTAGTCGATTCGCGTCGAAGGTGTTGGTCTGGATGATGTCGGCACCGGCCGAGAGGTACGCGGCATGCAGGTCGCGGACCAGCCGAGGCTGGGTGACATTGAGTTCACACAACGACCGATCCAGCGGCATGCCGGTGGAATGCAGCATCGTACCCATGGCACCGTCACAAACCACGATCTGCTCACTGAAGCGCCGACGCAATCGGGACCTCGAATCGTCCGAGAGCATCCTCCACCACCAGAACAGCTGAATTGCCTCGAAGCACGAGCTCAAGACGCGCCGGAACCGTTGCCCCCTTGTTACCGCGAGGCTACGCTCAGATTTCTGAGGAGACAGACCGGTCTACACAAGGAGCGCACGCCAGATGACCGATTACGACCCGAGAACCGCCACCGGAATTCCAACCGAGCCGGTCGGTTCCCTGCCCCGCCCGGCCAAGCTGCAAGAAGCCTACGCAGGGTACGACGCCGGCACCACCAGCAAGGAAGAACTCGAAGCCCTTCAAGAAGAGGCGGTCAAGGACTCGATCGAGCGCGGCGAGGCGACCGGTCAGCCGATCATCTCCGACGGAGAGCAACGCTGGTCGAGCTTCGCCACGTACCCGATCACGACGACCCTGGCCGGCACAGGCCTGGCCCCCAATCTCGCCGGGGACGGTCAGTTCTTCGCGATCTTCGCCGACGGTCACGGTCGCCAACTCCCCCGACTGACCGGCGGTCCATTCAAGTATCAGGAGTACGCCGCGGATTCGCTCAAGAAGTCGATCGTCCATGCCAGCAAGCCGATGAAGCAGGCCGTCATCGCGCCGTCGATGCTGGCGCTGCTGTACCCGCTCAAGGACGAACTGCCGGACTACTCCCGTGAGCAGTTCGAAGAGGACGTCTGCAACGAGACCGAGAAGGACATCCGGGCGGCCTTCGACGCCGGCGCCGCGCGCGTGTCGATCGACTTCACCGAGGGTCGGTTGGCCACCCGCAAGGACCCGCGCAACCCGTGGACCGGGGCCGACCTGCTGCCACACTTCATCGAGCTGAACAACCGCGTCATCGACCGCTTCTCCCCCGAGGAGCGGGCCAAGATCGGGGTACACACCTGCCCGGGAGGAGACCGGGACTCGGTGCACAGTGCCGACGTCGACTACAACGACCTGCTGCCGAGCATGTTCTCCCTGAACGCGGGCTACTTCCTGATCCAGATGGCCAGCGAGCGTGACCGCGAACGGGTACACAAGCTGATCGGCCAGCACAGCCGCGACGATGCCAATGGCATCCCGCAGATGTGTTACCTCGGCGTCTGCGTTACCCAGAGCCCGCGTCCGGAGTCGGCCCAGGAGATCTGTGACCACCTGGTGAAGGCAGCCAACCACATTCCCAAGGAGCGGCTGGGTTCGACCGACGACTGCGGCTACTCACCGTTCTCGATCGACGAGAAGCCCAACCACGGATCGCCGGACTATGCCCGCGACATCGCGTTCCAGAAGATCGAGAACCGGGTCAAGGGCACCCAGATGGCTGCCGAGCAGCTGGGCGTGTCCTAGGCACTAGCCGCTGAGCGCGTACTACAGCACCGCGGTATCAGACACCTGAGCAGCCCGGAGCGCACCTTGGCTGGGGTGACCATTGATACCGCGGTGTTGCAGCACCAGGGTGCCCATCTCCTTGGCCCGCATCGCCGCCTGGTGGTCACCCTCCAGGGCGGAGATGATGGAACCCTTCATGAGGATGTGCCACTGACGAGCAAAGGAGTCGGTGTCGGGGATTCCCGCATCGTCGGCGAGCTCACGCAAGAAGCCCCGGATGTTCTCCAGGTTCGCGACGGTGGCCACCCGTACCGGGTTGGTCACATCGGTGTGCTCGAGCAGGACTTGGATGAATGTGCAGCCCTCGAACTCCGGGGTCTGGAACCAGTCATGGAAGACGTCGAAGATCGCCAGCAGCCGGGCTGCCGGGTCGGACTCGCGGCGGACCACCTCTGCGGCCAACCACTGCCGAGTCCAGAGCTGTTCGCGCCGCTCGAGAAAGGCCAGCACGAGGTCTTCCTTGGAGGGAAAGTGCCGGTACAGCGTCATCTTGGCCACGGCCGCCCGTGCCACGACCGCGTCCACACCGATCGTGCGGGTACCGCCACGACTGAACAGCTCGTAGGCCGCGCGCATGGTGCGCTCGCGGCCGCCGTCGACGGCCACGGGGTTCGTCCCCTGCCGTTGCTTCGTTGTCATGTCGTCACCAACTGTTCCGACCCTATGGACATCGCTGTTCACGAGGATGGGGCATACCTCGCACTCCTACGAGTGTCGCAGACAGCTCTTCAATGACCGGTCAGCGCGTGCCCAAACCTATGCAAGCCGCTCCGCCAGGACCAGTTCTGAGCTGTTGCACGTGACCGATGATCGGCAGTTCACTGGGCTACATGCCATCGAATGACCCGAGTGCTTGGACGCTGAGCCAGCGCCTCGACACCGGACGCGGCCAGATCGCCTGGGACAGCGTGGGCTCCGGTCCGCCCTTGGTTCTCGTACACGGCACACCCAGCCGATCGGTGCTGTGGCGAAACGTCGCACCTCTGCTGGCCGAGCAGAACACGGTCTACGTGTTCGACCTGCTCGGGTACGGCCAGTCGCAACGACATGTGCAGCAGGAGGTGTCCATCCGGGTGCACGGCGACGTGCTCTCCGAACTCGTACAAACATGGGGTTTGGACAAGCCG
>JACCUM010000291.1 GCA_013811805.1 Geodermatophilaceae bacterium
GAAGTCAGCATGCCGGTCCTCGCCCGCGTCGACCCATTCCTGGGCGAAGTGAACCACGGAGCGCCCCGTCGGACGGCCGGGAGTGGTGCTCTCTGTGACCGGGCGAAATCGAGCGGCTGCGAGCCGATATGGCCCCGTGACCGGACTAGAGGGTCGCTGAAGTCTAAGCCAGATTCCGGATGCCGATCGTCCGGAATCCGACTTGCAGTCCCGTGGCTCGGTCAGGTGGTTTGACTGTCGGCGTCGCCGGCCAATCTCGCGAACCCGGCGACAACCTTGGGTCCGATGACGTCTGCGAAGGCCTGTCCCCCAGACAACGGCCGGACCATCAGAACTACCTGATCGACCAAGCCCTCGGGATCCAGGTGGACATGCTGAAAGCCCTGGATGTCACGGTCGCCGATCCGGGCGTCGAAGACCAGGGCGAGGCTGCTCTTCCCCTGCAGGGTGTCGACGTATCGGAAATCCTCGTAGGTGTCCAGGACTGCCGTAAACAGCACCCGACCGGCGGCCGAGCCGTTGAACGGTCGGTGGGCGACCGGACTGTGGATGATCACGTCGGGGGACAACGCGGAAACCAGTGCCTCCAGATCCTTCGTCTCGAATGCCCGGCGCACGTTGTCGGCGACGGTAGAGTGGTCTATGTGATGAATAGTCATGCAATTGACTATTACGGACGAGGAGAACAATGTCCATACGTCATGCCGTATTGGCTGCCCTGCTGGAAGGCGAGGCCTCTGGGTACGATCTCGCCAAACGTTTCGACGTGTCTGTGGCGAACTTCTGGCACGCATCGCCCCAGCAGCTCTACGCCGAACTTCCACGCCTGGAAGCAGCCGGATTGATCAGTGGGCAGACCGTGCGGCAGCAAGGGCGACCGGACAAGCGTGTCTACCGTCTCAGCGGGCAGGGCAGTGACGAACTGGCTGCCTTCGTGTCGTCGCCGTCGCGGCCAACTGCTATCCGCGACGATCTGATGGTCAAGGTGCAGGCGGCTGAGGTCGCGGACTCAGCGCCGTTGATCGCCGCCTTGGAGGAACGCGCTGGGCACGCCGAGCGTCGCAGTGCGCTCTACCAGCAGCTTCTGGACGCAATGTTGGCTGGCCGGTCCGAGCGGGACTACCTGAGGGTGGCCGACCGAGTAGGCCCGTACCTGACCTGTGTGCGCGGGCGAACATTCGAGCAGGAGAATCTCAGCTGGTACCGCTGGACGGCCGAGACCTTGCAAGCCCGCCGAGATTCGGTCAGCTGACCATTCCCGTACTGTCGCCAGTGGTGAACAGCGAGAACCAGACCGCCGATCGGTGGATCCCACCTGGACGGCGCGGTCAACGTGCGCGACCTCGGCGGCCTGCGGACTGACGACGGCCGGACGACTCTGCCCCGACGGCTCCTGCGGGCCGACAACCTGCAGGATTTGTCCGAGGCCGACGTCCGCTTGCTGGTCGACGACTTCGGCGTACGCCAGGCACACGCCGAGGAAGTCGCGACGAGGATCACGCGGTTGCGGTCGAACACGGTGAACACCCGTACCTGTTGCGCGGCTAACTCCTCGAGGACCGGATCGGCCGCCCCCCGGTCCAGAACTCGGTACGTAGGTCCGCTCCCTCCCGACCGGGCCCAGCCGAAGGCGTCGACAACGATCAGCGGCGCCTTCACGTGCCGGGAAACACCGCGTACGACAATGATGGGGTGACGGACTGGCCAGCATGGGCAACCGAACCGGTCCGGGTGCTTCCGCCCGACGAAGCGTGGCTGGTGCGCGGTGAGCGGCAGTGCCGACGGCTTGACACAGTGCTCGCCGCGTACCTCCTCGCGCCGGTCGAGCACGTCGGCTCGACCGCCGTGCCAGGGCTGCCCGCGAAACCGATCCTTGACCTGCAGGCCGCCGTGGCGGACCTGGGTCTTGCGGGCGACGTGGCAGCGTTGCTGGGCCGTGACGGGTGGCACTACGTACCGCCCGAGCTTGACAACCGGCCCTGGCGGCGCTTCCTCGTCAAGGTCGAGGGCGGACACCGTGTCGCGCATCTTCACCTGCTGAGGCTGGGCCACCATCGCTGGCATCAGCAGCTGGTCTTCCGCGACGCGCTGCGCAACGACCTTGCGCTGCTGCGTCAGTACGCGGCGCTGAAGGCGTCTCTGGCCGCGGAGCACGCTGAGGACCGGGAGGCCTACACAGAAGGCAAGGCCGAGTTCGTCGCAGCGGTCATGCGTGAGCTGACGCCGGAGCAGGCCCGGCCATCAATCGTTGAACCGGTTGACATTATTCCGGCAGCGCGTTGGCCGGCGCATAGAGCGGCCGATGGTAATCCTGCTGGAGCCCTATAGCTCCGAAAGATTCACGCGTCGTTCTGGGGAGGGTTGTGAGACACAGACTCTAATCTCTTCGCCCCTCGCTAGACCCGGTAACTGCGGTACCCCTCGACGATCGATAACGGCGGGCGCGCGCAGCTCATGCGCGGCGACCACGACGCCGGCCGGCGAGCGGTCCAATGTCCAGACCAGGGGGAGGACCGCGGCCCAGACAGCGAAAGGACCGACTAGGGGCCCGGTCCGAGCTGGGCCAGCGCCGCGCGACCTGTGCTCGTACCTGCCCGGAGCAAGGCCGAGGAGCGCATTGACGTCGGCATGCGCGAGATGCGTTCCGGCCAACTGCCCGCTGGCGGGTCACCTTCGGTGACGCGGTTGCGGCCGGTGGCAACGACTGTCCCGGCCGGGTCTACGACAACTGCCCCAATCGCGACGCTGCCGGCCCGATGTGACTGCCAGCCGAGCTGGAAACATTGCCGCCACGGTTCAGGCAACCTCGCCCAAGCGGAGGTGAAACCCGAGGCCGCGTCCATTCGCTCAGACTGCCCGACGAGTGCACACCCTCCAAGGGCGCACCGCAGCGTCACATCGCGGACTCTGACTGCCCGCGTGCCTCCTACTCGGCTCGTCCTTTCTCGTACCAGTCGAGCACGCGCAAGGCGCGGAAGGGTGATCCAGCACTCGGTGTGCCCTCCCCTTCGTCCAGGTCGAAGTGCACCTCCCCGGGATGCGAATTCTCGAGCAGCCATCGGCCGTCAACACCGCGCTTCTGCACGACCAACCGGATTGCCTCGGCGCACCGGTCGTCGGGCTCGACGCCCGCGCTGCACAAATAGTCCAGGCCCCGCAGCACGTCGTAGAAGTATCGGGGTGGGAAAGCGAACAGGCTTCAGCTGGGATCTATCAGCTCACCGGTGGACAGCCGCCGCAGCATTCCTCGCTTGAGGAGATACTCCGCTCCGTGGTGCCTTGCTTCGGCCACGTCGGCTGACTCACCGGTGGCTCGTTCGTGCTCGAGCAGCCCCTCGAGGACGTCGATCGTGGTGTTGAAAGACGAGCGCGTGGACCCGTTCTCCGCTTCGCAATTCCAACCGCCGTCGGTCAGTTGTTCGTTAAGCAGTCGGTCGACTATCCCCTGCACGTCCTCGCCAGGAGGGCCAGACTCGCGGATGCGGGAGCGCTCGCAGCCGGGGGCGATCAGTCCTCGTCCAGGCAGAGACAGAACGGGTGGCCTGCTGGGTCGAAAAGCACGCGGACGTTCTCCTGCGGTTGGTCCTTAGCGACTGTTGCTCCGAGGGCGAGCGCCTCAGCGACCGCGGAATCGAGGTCGCCGACCTGAAAGTCGAAGTGCATCATCGGACGCTGTTCCCCGGCTACGGGCGGCCAAACGGGAGGCTGGTAGTCGGTTGCCTGCTGGAACACGATGTAGATGGACCCCTGGGGCGCGGCGAGGATGGCCGTTCCCGGTTCCTCGTGGCCGATGGGCCAACCGAGCAGTTGGGAGTAAAACTTCGCCAAATTACCCGGGTCCGGCGCTTCGATAGCGGTTCCCCACCACATGCCGTCCGTTCGAGAGCGCACGCTCTGACCCTGTCGCACTTGCTCAACCACGTCCAGGGATGCGCACTGTGCCGCTGTCGCGGTCGCGCGACCCTGTCGCGGAGGCTTGCACGTCCCGGTTGCGGTTCCTGTTGTCGGCGGGGACCGGTCATCGTGGCTGCGGCCGGCTGCGAACGTCCCGGCGGCGGCCCCAGGTGATGACGAACGCGATCGTGGCGCGGTAAGGGCGACGCAACAACCATGCGGGAAGGTAGCGATGACGCTCCTCTTCCCAGACCCGCGCCCTGGGATGGGGGCCGAGCAGCCGCAGCACCGACTTGTGGATGCCCTTCGGCTCGGCGGTGTGGACCTCGATGCGGCAGAGGTGCTTGGTACTGACATAGCCGTACTGCCTGGGGCTGACCAATCTCGCCGGCGCCCCATGGTCACCGGACAGCGGGCGGCCGTCGAGTCGATCCGCGATCAGCACATCATCAGCCAGGGCGTCCTCGATCGACAGCACCGAGCGCCAGCCGTCGAGGCCGCGACACACGACATGGGTGACCGAGATCCCGGGCCGCAGTGCCGGCTCGATGAGCGTCCGATACACCGTCTTGAACGGAACCCCCTCCCAGCGGAGATGGGTGGCCGACCAGCCGGCCACGCAGTGAAAATCGGCTGTGAGCTCTCGCCGGGGCAAGGTCGCAAGACTGGCAAGTGGTACGTCGAACGCGTCGGTCACCGCCGCCCCGCGGATGTTGATGACCGATTTGATGGGGACGGGAGGGGCCGGTCGGGAAAGGTTCGCACCGAAGCGCGGGAACCCGTCGATCAGGCGCTGGCCCGGCGGCAGCGTCACCCCGGATGCTGCATGATGATTCCTCGATCTATACGCCATCGTATGGATGTTAGGAAGGTCGCTTGCATCTGTCAATACGGTGCCGTACAGATATGCCGTGGCCAACGTCCGGACTCCACGCAGCGCCTGGGTCGACGCGGCACTGCGGGCCCTGGCGGCGGGCGGCCCGGATGCCGTACGGGTGGAGGCGCTGGCCGTCTCCCTCGGGGTCTCCAAGGGCGGCTTCTACTGGCACTTCACCGATCGTCAGGCGCTGCTCGATGAGATGCTCGACTCCTGGGAGAAGGCCATGGTCGACGACGTCATCGCCCGCGTCGAGAGCCAGCCGGCCGACGCGCGAGCCAAGGTGCAGCTCCTGTTCGATCTGGCTCCGTCGGCCGATTTTGCCGTAGAGCTGGCACTGCGGGACTGGTCGCGGCGCGACAAAGAGGTCGGGAGACGACTGCGCCGGGTCGACAACCGACGCCTGGAATGGTTGCGCTCATTGTTCGGGCAGTTCTGCGCTGACGAGAACGATGTGGAGGCCCGCAGCTTGCTGGCTTACACGTTGCTGATCGGCAGCTACTTCATCGCAGCGCAGCACGGGAACAAGACCCGGGCCCACATGCTGCAGCTCGCGGTCGACCGACTGCTCAGCGAATCGTGGGACTGACAGGTCACCGGGTTTTCTGCCCCCTAGCCGATCCGGTACGGAGGTGCACGCGCTCACCCTGCCTGCCGAACAGCGTCAGGTACTCCACCGCTTGGGTGCCGGCGTTGCCGAACCAGTGCGGTACGCGCGTGTCGAACTCGGCGGCTTCCCCCCGGCCCAGGACGAGGTCGTGCTCACCCAGGACCAGTCGGAGTCGACCGCTCAGGACGTACAGCCATTCGTTGCCCTCGTGAGTCTGGAGCTTCGGCTGCTGCTTCGACGGCCCGGCCGGCAGGACCATCTTGTACGCCTGGAGCGGTCCGGGTTGCTGGGTCAGCGGTACGACGGTCATGCCGTGCAGGTTTCTGGGGGTGAGATGCACCCGAGGGTCGCCGGTCGGCGGGGCGCCCACCAGTTCGTCCAGCGGGACTCGGTGCGCACGGGCCAGCGGCAGGAGCAGTTCCAGGCTGGGCCGCCGGTGTCCGGACTCGAGCCGGGACAGCGTGCTGACCGAGATCCCGGTGGCTGCGGATAGGCCGGCGAGCGTCTCCTGCCGTTGTTGCCGCAGCGTCCGCAGCCGCGGTCCTACGGCGTCGAGCACATCGTTCGTCTCCACTGTCATTCCAAGAGTTTGCCGGATTGGCAACTTTGTTTGTCAAGATGGCGGCCTCCGGTGCATGGTGCAGGGGGAGGTGGTCACCGTGGCCGGAACGCAGAACAGGACGGACCAGACGGGTCAGTACGACGTCGTTGTTGTCGGCGGTGGGGTCGCTGGGCTGAGCGCGGGGTTGGTGCTGGGACGCGCTCGCAGGTCGGTGCTCGTCGTCGATGCCGGCGAGCCCCGGAACGCTCCCGCCGCGCACACCCACGGCTTCCTGACCCGCGACGGCACGCCCCCGGGCGAGCTGCAGGAGCTCGGGCGGGCCGAGGTACGCGGGTACGGAGGCGAGGTCCGAAGCGGAGAGGCGGTGTCGGCTGCGGCGCTGCCCGGCGGCGGTTTCACGGTGCAGCTCGGCGACGGGGACACGGTCCTTGCCCGGCGGCTGCTGGTCACCACCGGACTGGTGGACGAGCTGCCCAACGTGCCCGGCGTACGGGAGCGCTGGGGCCGCGACATCATCCACTGCCCGTACTGCCACGGCTGGGAGGTCCGGGATCAGTCGATAGCCGTCCTCGGGTGCAGCGCTCTCTCGGTGCACCAGGCACTGATGTTCAGGCAGTTGACTGACAACCTGACGCTGCTCCTGCACACCGCGCCGGAGCCGACTGACGAGCAGCGGGAGCAGCTGTCCGCGCGCGGCGTCAACGTCGTGGCGGGCGAGGTGGCCGAAGTGGTCGTGACCGACGATCGGCTCACCGGGGTACGGCTGGCATCTGGCGAGGTCATCGCCACGCAGGTCGTGGTCGTCGGGCCCCGGTTCGTGGCCAGGGACGGCGTGCTGGTCTCGCTCGGGATCGAAGCCGTCGAGCACCCGATGGGAGTCGGCACCCACGTCCCCGCCGACTCGACCGGCCTGACCGCCGTGCCCGGGGTGTGGGTCGCCGGAAACGTCGCCGACCCCGCCGCGGGGATCGTCAACGCGGCCGCCGCGGGTTCCTGGGCCGCTGCGATGATGAACGCCGATCTAATCGTCGAAGACACGGCCCGGGCAGTCGCCGAGCACCGGCCAACACCGGCGGGGATCCGGTGAACGGCCAAGACGCAGGCTCAGAGCCCCCGCACCGGCACGGGCACGGCCATGGGCCGTACGGCGATTGCGCCGAGCGCAACCGCGGTGCCGGAGTCCCGGGTGCGGATGTCGTCCTGGACGAGGCGTTCTGGGAAGACATGTACCGCTCGCGCAGCGCCGCGTGGAGCGGCAGCCCGAACCCGCAGCTGGTGACTGAGGCCGCCGGCCTGACACCTGGAACAGCCCTCGACGTGGGCTGCGGGGAGGGGGGAGATGCCATGTGGCTGGCTGAACGCGGCTGGCAAGTCACCGCGGTCGACATCTCGGCGACCGCCCTTCAGCGCGCCGCCACCCACGCCGCCCAGGCCGGCCCAGACGTATCCGGGCGGATCACCTGGCGCCAGGCTGACCTGACTAGCAAGGCGCCGCCAGCGCGACAAACGATCTGGTGATCGCGCACTTCGTGCACGTCCCCTCCGCGCAGCGCGAGGCGCTGCACCGTCGGCTCGCGGCGGCGGTGTCCCCGGCCGGAACCCTGCTGATCGTCGGACACCACCCCAGCGACGTGCAGGCCGGAGTCGGGCGGTTTCCGATGCCCGACTTGATGTATACCGCCGAGCAGATCGCTGCATTCCTGCAGCCCGACCAGTGGGACGTCGTGGTCCGCGAGGACCGGTCGCGCACCGTCACCGACGACCAGGGCGTGGCAAGGACCGTCCATGACGCGGTGCTCAACGCCCGCCGCCGACTGTGAGGCCGAACTGCGAGGCTGCCACTGATCTGGCCTTGCCGACCTAACACCCGCTGTTCTGTGCTGTAAAGGCTAGGCTCCCGCCGCATTCGGTCAGCCGTCTCACAGGGGAACGATGGACACAATGCTCTTGCGAGTCTTCCAGGCGCACGTGGCTGACCAATGCAACGCCGCCATGATGGGCGCGAGCCAGATGAACGTTGACCGCCGAAGTTTCGATCACGATGTCTTCTGGATTGGCTGCCAGAATCTTTGCACTGGGGCCGGCAATGTCGCGAAGGCTCTCTGGGGTATCAAGGGGAGCGGACTCTTTGAGCCTCGGCGCCCTCTAAGGGAATCGTTGGGCGTGAGTGACAATTCGCCTCTACGCAACGTCGACATGCGTAACGCCTTTGAGCATCTCGACGAACGCATCGACGAGTGGTGGGGCAAGTCAGGAAGGCACCGCCTCGTGGACCGGTCAGTCGGCCCTCTGGCGTACTTCGAGCAGCGCTACCAGGAGGTGGAGAGATTCCGGATCTTCGACCCAACCACGATGGACATCTCCTTCTGGGGGACTGCGTTTCAATGCTCAAGTGGTCTTCAGCGAGGTCGAGCGCATACTCGCTCGAGCCCAGGTCGAGAGTAAGAAACCCTACTGAGTTATCTGACGTTTCCGTCTTCCTCGGCGCGCCGGAAGATCCGCTCCGCGGCTCGGTGGTTCCTCGGACGGCGGCCACGCCGCATACTCGGCGGTCGGTGACAGCTCGATGCCGTGCACCCGAAGCCCGCCGACTGAGCGGTAGCGCCACCCGTCCGATTCGATGCCGAGTTCAAGGCCCGTGCCGCTGCTCGCCAGACCGGCGAGGAAGTCGACGGCTGGGTCGAGGACCGCGGGATCAAACATGTCGGTCGAGTTCGCGTCGTACCCGGCGGCTGTTCGTTCGTCGAAGTAGTTCTTGGGCACTGACGAAGCTTCCCCGGCCAGGTGCGTGGATCGCGACCGATTTACCGCCGAACGGACGTGGTTCTCGGCACACCGCTGCCGGTTCTCGGCTTCAGGCGGGGATCTACCGGCCTCGGCGCAGGCACGTACCCGACCTCGCAAGGATCCACAGCAAAGCCCGCACGCCATGCGTCGATCAGTTGGACGGCGCGGTCCAGGCCCGTAGGCGACGGTAGGTGAATCGGGGCGCCGAAGGGCAATCCAGCCGTAGCAACGCTCCGCCGTGACCCGGCTTCGGACCTCCAGCGAGCGTGCGCTATTCAGCTATCACGTCGCCAACCGGACCTTTATCCGGGAGGAGCAGCCCGTGACCGATGTGCTTGTCCGCGACGTCCCTGATGACGTGGTCGCCGCGCTCGATGCCCGTGCATCCCGGCTTGGCCTGTCCCGCAGCGAGTTCCTGCGTCGCAAGTTGGCTCAGGAGGCCGTAGACGGTCCGCGCCCGGTCTCCGTGGAGCACCTCGTCGCGTTCGGAGAAGCCTTCGCTGACCTCCTGATCCTGAGGTCATGAAGGGCGCATGGGAGTGATCGAGTGGCTCATCGACACCTCTGCCCTCGCTCGTCTGGCTCTCAGTACTGACGCCGACAGATGGGCTGACCGGATCGACCGAGGGCTGGTTCGAATCAGCAGCCTGACCGGCTCGAGGTCGGCTACTCCGCCAGAACGGGCTCCGATCTCCGCTCAGCCGCGCGTCGAGCGCCGCTCGCATCGATGCCGGTCCAGTACCAAACCCCAGCGACTGAAGATCGCGCCGTCGAGGTGCAGGCCCTACTAGCCGACCGCGGTCGCCACCGGGCACCGTCCGTTCCGGACCTCATCGTCGCCGCCACCGCAGAGCTGGCGGGACTCACTCTCTTGCACGTCGACAAAGACTTCGACCTCATCGCCGAGATCACAGGACAACCAACGGAGCGCCTCACCGTAGCGTGACGCGTTCCCGGCCAGGGATTTGCCGTGCCAGCCCTCTCGGGGGTTTCACGAGCCGACCGCCCCAACGATCTTGCCGCTACCGCCCGACGGGCGCTGAGCTGGCAGGGATGGGGCGCAGCCACCCCAGCCTCTGACACCAGGAGTCACTGCTGCTGCGCCAAGGACGGCGGTAGCTCAGCCAGCTCGACCAGTGGGCCGGCCACGCGCCTGGCCAGGTCGGTATCGACCTGGCTGATCTCGATGAGCAGCGCTTGGCTGGCGACCCGAAAAGCACGTCGAAGCTCAACTGTGTCCAGCGATCCGACGAGGGCGCCGGTCATGCCGGTCGTGAGTTCCGGCGGCAGGCTGTCCATGCCTCGGCCCTCGCCCGCGGGTACGTCGTGCCGTAGGCAGGCCAGTGCCAGGACGCGGTCCCGTACGCCGCTGACCATGTACTCCGCCTGCCACACCCGGCCGCGCTCGATGCTCGAACGAGCATGCAGCGCATAGAGCCAAGCCATCCCGATCAGCTCGGCGGCGGTGGGCGCTGATGGCATCGGTCGCTCGTTGGCCGTTCCGAAGAGGAGTTGGAAAGTCGGGGCAGTGGCACCGAATTCCGCCGGCGGCCAGAACGCCACGTCGACCTGCAGCGTGTTGGCGAGCAGGAAAACGCGGAAAACAACGGCACCCCAGAGCACATCCACGTGATGGACGGCGCCGTGCTCCTGATACATACGATCGGTCCAGTCCAGGATCACCAGAGAAGGGTCGACGTCCGAGGCAAGGCAGAGAGCCAGGTCGATGTCGGACCACTGATCCTCGCGACCGACTGCAGCCGACCCGGTGAGCGCAGCACCCGTGATGCGCTCGTCGGTCTCGGCCAGCGAGACCAACGCATCCCGCAGCCGCGCTCGCTCCTCGAGGCTGAACACAGACACATCATTACGCGCCTTGACTTCGAGCGCGCTCGCAGCCGTAGCGTCCTTTCTATGACAACGGCGGTGAGCCAAGCGCTCCGGCTTCTCCTCGACACAGTCGATTCCCCAGTCCTGCCAGCTCGGGAAGCGCCTGATCGACTACAAGATCACCACGTACGGCAGCACTGCGGTCTGAACCGAGCCGGCCTGAACTGAGCCGCGGACTCTGACCACTTCTCCCCTTCTCCTACCACCTTCCAAACGCCCCCGAACCACCCTCCTGGGCGCAGCCATGCCCGAGCTCGGTGCCCGACGGCGCCCAACCACCACTCCAGTCCGAAAAGGAGCACAAGATGCCGGCCACCCATCCGCACACATTGTTGGACCGCATAGTCAGCGGCAGCGGTCCACCCGTTGTTCTGATCCACGGAACGGGCGCCGACGCCGAGTCGAACTGGGGGCCATTGATCGAGTCGCTGAGCAACCGGTACACGGTCGTCGCGCCGAACCTGCCCGGCGCGGGCAGGACGCCGGCACCGACCGACCGGCTCGAACTCGACCAGCTCGCCCACGACGTGATCGCCACCGTTCAGGATGCGCTGGACACCGACCAGGGCTGGCACGTGGTCGGCCTTCACTCGGGGCGGTCGTAGCCACCGCAGTGGCCGCCGAGCAACCGGAACAGGTGCGATCCCTGTTATTGCACGTCGGCTGGATCACCACCGGCCCACGCGAGGCGTTGATGTTCGACCTGTGGTCCCGCCTGCTCGCCATCGATTCGAGCTTCCATCGCTGGGTCTTGGTCTCGTACACGGCGGCCAGCTCGTGCCTGGCGTGCGGCCGAGGGCCGGTCGGCTGGAGGTGTTCGCACCGTACGGATTGTGGCTGCACGGCGTGGTACGGAAGTGACGGAAGTTGTTGTGCTGCTTGACGGATGACAGCCGAGAAATGTCAGACCTGGTGTCTATGTTCGGGGTATGAGTTCGTTGTTGGCTTCGTCGGGGCCGTCGGTCCTGGATCGGGCCGGCGCGGTTCTGGGTGAGGCGTGCGAGCAGCGGTTGTGGGCGCAGTCCGATGCCGCCGTCGTGGACCGGGTGCAGG
>JACCUM010000321.1 GCA_013811805.1 Geodermatophilaceae bacterium
AAGATCGCGATCCCCGCGTAGGCAATCGTCTCGGCGACCTCGATCGTCTGGTTGACGAGCCGGGTGTGAATGGGCACTTCTGGCTTTGCGCGACTGTCTGGGTCGTCCTTCGGGTCGGCCATACCGGAATGATGCCTGATTGCGGACTTCGAATCCGGCCTGTTACTCCGGGGTCGCGCATGTCCGGCGTTGGCTCAGCTGATCCGGTGCCGGTCGATCAACTGCCGCACGATGACGTTGCGCTGGATCTCGTTCGTACCCTCGCCGACGATCATCAGCGGAGCGTCCCGGAAGTACCGTTCGACGTCGAACTCGGTGGAGTAGCCGTACCCCCCGTGAATCCGGACCGCATCCAGGGCAATCTCCATCGCCGTCTCGGAGGCGAACAGCTTCGCCATCCCGGCTTCCATGTCCGCGCGCTCGCCGGAGTCGAAACGGCGGGAGGCGTAGAGCACGAGTTGGCGGGCGGCGGTGAGCTTGGTGACCATGTTTGCGAGGTGGTTGCCGATCGACTGGTGCTTCCAGATCGGTTGGCCGAAGGTCTCGCGCTCCTGCGCGTATCGGATCGAGTCCTCCAGGGCCGCCCGGCCGACGCCGACCGCCCGGGCAGCGACCTGGATCCGACCGATCTCCAGGCCACGCATCATCTGCGCGAAACCCTGCCCCTCGGTCGATCCCAGCAACGCCGTACGCGGGACCCGGAAGTCGTCGAACCCGAGTTCGCAGCTCTCTACGCCCTTGTAGCCGAGCTTGGGCAGGTCGCGGGACACCGTGAAGCCGGGCCCCTTCTCGACGAGCAGGATGCTCACACCGCTGTGCGCCGGCTCGGCGGCCGGATCGGTCTTGCACATAAGGGCGATGACGGCCGAGCGCCGAGCGTTGGTGATCCAGGTCTTGGATCCGTTGACCAGGTAGTCCTCGGCGTCGCGGCTCGCCGTCGTCCTCATGGCCTGCAGATCCGAGCCGCCGCCCGGTTCGGTCAGCGCCATGGTCGCCCGGATCTCGCCGCTGGCCATCGCGGGGAGGTAGCGGTCCTTTTGTGCGGTGGTCCCGTACCAAGCGATCAGCTTGGCGACGACGGTGTGCCCACCCATCGCGCCGGCCAAGCTCATCCAGCCGCGGGCCAACTCCTCGGTCACCAGCGCGTAGCACGAGGTGGATACCTCAGTCTCGCCGTACGGCTGACCGATCCCGAGGCCGAAGATGCCGAGTCGCTTCATTCCCTCGATCAGGTCCTCGGGATAGCGGTTGGCATGCTCGAGTTCGCGGGCGACCGGACGTACCTCGCGATCCACGAAATCCCGGACGGTCGCCACGATCGCCCGCTCCTCGGTGCTCAGTTCCACGTTCTGATCTGCCTCTCCCGAGCCACTGCTGCGGAAACGTTCAATCCGTCGCTACTGCCACGATTATCCGCGGCCAGACCGGGGTATCGGGCGAGTCCAACCACCGCACACCACTGGAGGAAACTGTGGCTACTGGAGAGACCGGCTTCGACGATGTCAGCTTCGATCTCATCTCGGTGCAGTACCACTCGCTCAAGGCAGGACACGACTACGGCCAGTACGTCCGCGACGCCAACAACGCCGGCCGTTCCGACATCGCGGAGTTCTTCGAGACCGTCATGTCGCAGGACTCCGAGCGGGCCCAGAAATGCCACGATTTTCTCAAGGAGCTGAGCGGCAGTTCGGAGTCGGGCCCGGCGCTTTCCTGAGTCACCGGTCGAAGCTGGGGCACCGCGGGGGTCGGCGACGATCGACTGCCGACCTCCGCTGTCCGGACTGGATGCTCATACTTCTGCACATGCAGGATGCGAGTGCGAGTGCCCTGGGCAACGTTCGTGCCGAGATCGACCGGGTCGACCGGCAACTTGTCCAGGAGATCGCGGAGCGGGAGATCTGGGTACGCGCCGCGGGCAAGCTCAAGGCAATGGCACCGGCCGTACGCGATCCTGATCGGGTCGAGCAGGTGGTGCAGCGGGTACGCGGGATCGCGGCTGAACTGGACGCGGACGCCGACGTGGTCGAGCGGACATACCGCGCGATGATCTCGGCCTTCATCGACCTGGAGCTGGGGCAGCAGGGTTTCCTGGATGCCCCGGTGATCGTCCCGCTGACCGTGGCCGACGCCGGAGAGGTGCTGACCCTGCAGCGAGCCGCGTACGCCTCCGAAGCGCTGATCTATAGTGACCCATCGCTGCCGCCGCTGGTCCAGACCCTGCCTGAGCTCGTCGACGAGCTGACGAACTCTGTGGGCCACAAGGCCATTCGTGGCACTCGGCTGGTCGGCGCCGTGCGCTCGGTCATCGACGGCGACACGCTGCGGATCGGCCGGCTGACCGTTGCCCCGGACCTGCAGGGCAGTGGACTGGGTACGGCGCTGCTGGCCGCCGCCGAGGCCGATGCCGGCCCGGACGTGACCAGCGCGGCCTTGTTCACCGGGCACCTCAGTGCCGACAATCTGCGCCTCTACGAGCGGCACGGTTACGTCGAGGAGCGTCGAGAGGACATCAAGCCCGGCCTGACCCTGGTGCACCTGCGCAAGCTGCTGCCCTGACCAGGGGTCAGTGCCGTTGAGCCGAAGGTCAGCCGGTGTCTGCCGTCAGTTGGTCACCGGTCTGTACGCGGCCGGGCGTTGTCACGACGGCGCCGATGGCCAGGCAGCCGTCGAGTTCGCGGTGGATCGTGCGCAGGACGTCCAGGTCTCGATCGATGCCGCCTGGCTGCGGCCGGGTGACCATGACGCAGCGCTCGAGCGGCTTCCTGACATCCAGGATCGCCTCGCCGAGCGTGATGCGGGTTGCGACGAGTTCGTTCTCGCCCGCTTCGTCCAGCACGAGATTGGCCCGGAAGCGCTGCTGATTCCAGTCGCGCATCGACGGCCTCGACAACAGCGAGACGGCCGCGTTGCCGGAGTCCTGGAACGCACCGCTGGAACCTTCGAAGGGCTCCCATCGCCCGGTCGACTCGTTCTCGAAGTCCTCCGGGTTCTCGAACCGACGCTGGGTCACCTGCTCGGTCGAGCGAAGCACCACGTCTCGGCCGAGCCACGTCGAGAGGGCAGCATCGTCCTGCGCGACAGAGCCATCGGGCAGGGTGATCTCCGCGCTGCCGTCCGGGCGCATCCGGGCAGCGGCGAACAACAACTCCGGTCTGCGCCGAGCGGTAAGGCCGAACCCGGTCGCGAGGTCGAAGATCGCGTACCGCCGATCTCCAGAAACACCTTCCACGCCGATCTCGGCCTCGTCGAGTCGCTCGCCCCGCAACGACTTCACCGGATAGCGCCATATCTCGAGCACTCGCATGCCTGGGAGGCTACCCAGACGTCATGACCACCGGTTCCCGGCGTCGCCGCCTACCGTGCCGGCGCTCAAGCTTTGAGGGTTGGAGACCATTCTCGGCGGAGTACGCCGTA
>JACCUM010000337.1 GCA_013811805.1 Geodermatophilaceae bacterium
GCGAAAATTCCGGCCCCGGGCTTGCGCACGATCATCGGAGCAAGGACCGCCGGCAGCAGCCAGATGCCGTACATGAATGCCTGCGCAGGTGGAAACGCGATGAACGCTGGACCGGTCGCGCTCCAGAACAGGTTCCAGGCCCAGAATACGACCCCGAAGGCCACCCCGATGACGGCAGTGACCACGATGTCGACGGTGCGCCACCCCTGCTGTGCGGGCGGGTCAGACTGCTCGGACTGCTCGGACTGGTTTTGAAGGTCGGACTGGGGCCGGTCGACGGCCTTGGTGGTGCCATGCGGCGTGGACGACGTGCTCATGAGTTCCTCCAAACTCCCTGCGCTGGCATTACCCAGATCAGGTTCGAGGGTCTGCCGGGGTCCGGCACTCTCAGCGCGGTTGCGCTCCCCTGTTTGCGTCTTCTGTTGTACGGGGCAGCTTAGTCCTTTGTTCAGCCGTTGCGCTGACTGGACGGTCCGCGGGCCATCGGCGTACGGGCGAAGAGCCTGGGCCACAACGCATTGGGTACGAGCCGGGCCGCCTTCATCATCAGCATCATCGGCAGCGGGAAGACGATCTCGGTTTTCTCCGCAACGATCCCGTCAGCGATGCTGCTGGCGGCGGTCTTCGCGTCGATCAGAAATGGCATCGGAAACTTGTTCCGCGCGGTCAGGTCGGTCTTGACGAAGCCGGGACTGATCGTCTGCACCCGGATTCCGCGTGGACCGAGACTGCCGCGCAGTGACTCGAGCAGGTTGATCAGGGCAGCCTTCGATGCGCCATAGGCCTCACTGCCAGGAAGCCCGCGATACCCGGCGACCGAGGCCATTCCGGCGATGACGCCACGCTTGTCGACCAGCATCGTCGGCAGCAGCGCCTCGATGCAGTGCACCGTGCCCATCAGGTTGGTGTCGAACTGCGTACGGAATGCCTCGGCGTCGAACTGATCGATCTTCACCTGTTGCCATGTCCCGGCGTTCAGGATCGCCACGTCGATGCCGCCCAACGCGGTCCGTACGGCCTCGACGGCTGTGTGCACGGCTCCCCGGTCGGTGATGTCCACCGGCTCGATGTGCATCCGGCCCTGCGATACCTCATCGAGTGCCTCGCGGCGCCGGGCGCTGATCGCGATCCGACCGCCACGGCGCTGTAGCTCAGCGGCGAGCTCGGCTCCGATTCCGCCTGAAGCGCCGGTGATCCAGAACCTCGTACCCGCGATTTGCACGCCGCTCACCCTGCCATGGCCTCATCCGCCCTCCGATTCCGCCGGTTGTGTAGCGAACCGGCGCTATGGGACCGCCCAGAGGTTGTGCAGCGAACCGGTCCTATGGGACCGCCCAAAGTGGAGGTATTGGCGCGATCCGGCTCTTGGTTCAGGCCTTGGCGAAGGGATTGCGGGCCAGTCCCAGCTGGCTGACGCCGAGATAGCCCACGCGGAAGCCGGCCTCACAGTAGGCGAGATAGAACTCCCACATCTGCCGGAACGTCTCGTCGAACTCAGCCTCACCCTTGAGAGTGGGCCACGCGGCGATGAACCGATCCCGCCATTGTTTGAGGGTGTATGCGTAGTGCGGGCCGATGTCCCGTCGCTCCACGATGGACAGCCGCGTGTGCGCGCGGAGGTTCGTCTCGATCGCGCGGATCGACGGAATGATGCCGCCAGGAAAGACGTACTTGTGGATCCAGGTGTAGGCCTTGCGGGTGGCCACCATCCGGTCGTGCGGCATCGTGATCGACTGCAGCCCAACACGTCCGCCAGGCTTGAGCAGCCGGTCCAGGGCGGAGAAGTAGGTCGGCCAGAAGTCCTCGCCGACGGCTTCGATCATCTCGACCGAGACGACCGCGTCGTACGTACCGCGCGCATCCCGGTAGTCCTGCAGCCTGATGTCGACCAGATGTGCGACACCAGCCTCCTCGGCGCGGGCTTGCGCCAGGGCGGCCTGTTCCTTGGACAACGTCAGTGTCGTGACCTGGGCACCCCGCTCCGACGCGGCCCGGATCGCCAGTGCACCCCACCCAGTTCCGATTTCCAGAATATGATCACCGGGACCCACTCGAGCGAGATCCAGGATGCCGTCGATCTTGCGCAGCTGGGCGGTCTCGAGGTCGTCGCCATCCTCGAACCAGGCCGAGGAGTACATCATCGACGAATCGAGGAAGGCCTCGAACAGCGAGTTGGACAGGTCGTAGTGCCGGGCGATGTTCTCCTGGGCCTGGTCGACGGTGTTCTGCTCCTCAACCGGCTGGGTGCGTTCGACGACGTGGCGAAGGCGCTGCAGCGACGGGTGGATCAGGGTCGAGATCCGCGCGGCGAACGGGGTGAGCAAATCAGCCAGATCCGTACCGGGACCGGTGGTCCAGTCGCCGACCATGTACGCCTCACCGAAGCCGATCTTGGCGTCGGAGCCGAGCCGGGCGAAGAAGGCGTCCGGACGTACCAGCGTCATGACCGGAGCGCTGCGGTTGCCGGCGCCGATGCTCGTCCCGTCGGGCAAGCGCACCCGTACGTCGAGGCCGTGCAGCGCGCGACGGAAGAGCTTCTCGGCGATCGCAGCCTTGAACTTGTTCCTCGGTGGGTCGGCCAGACCCGGCCACAGCCCCTCGTTCGGACGCGGGATCACGCGCGTGACGCGGGTGCCCTCGGCGGGGCGGTTCAGCGTGCTGGTCATGATTACTGGACCCCTTTCTGGGGCTTGTGCAGAGGACGGGAGACGACTGGGAGACGCCGCGCCCACAACTTGATGCCCTGATAGCGGATGAGCGTGCTGACCAGAAACGGCATGAACGGAAAGCGAAGCGCCGCAAGCAGTACGGCACCGCGAGTGGCCCGGCGTCGGTGGCCGCGAAGGGTTGCGCTGAACGGCGTACGGCCGTCCTTGCGCAGCGTCATCGTCACCGAGAGTTCGTCGGCCGGAGGGGAGAAGCGCATCACGTACTGGCCGATGGTGTCGAAGAACGGGGAGACGTAGAGCTCCTTGTCAGCCTGCGCACGGCCGGAGTCGTCGGGGCGCAGAAAATAGACGTGTCGCTCGCCGTAGGTGTTGTGCACCTCGGCCAGGATCACGGTCAGTGCGCCGTCGCGGTCGTAGCACCAGTGCACCGAGATCGGGTTAAACACATAGCCGCCGACGCGGGCGTTGGCCAACATGACGACCCTCCCGCCGGTGAGGTCGATGCCGTTCTCGGCGAGATAGCCGACGACGTTGTCCTTGATCGAGCGAGCCGGGTCGCCGAGGTGATCGCGGCCCTCGAAACGGGCCATCCAGCGCAACGGCCGGGGAAGGGTCGGGAGCGCGTCGAGGTCGACCAGCCACATGTAGACGCGGTAGCTGAACGAGTTGTCGATCGGGAAGCGCCGGGTATGCCCGACCGTCGCGTAGTACAGCGCCGGTGTCACGATGGCGGCGGCTGGTTCGGTCGCCGAATGGGACTTTCTCCGGAGAATGTCACTTCTGGAGTCGTCCTGAGGTGACTTAATCCGGAGAAAGTCCGTCTGGGGGTGCTGCAGGGCGGTCACCAGTCGACTCCTAACGACTTGGCGGCCCGTACACCCGCGGCGCAGCCGTCCTCATGGAAACCCCAGCCGTGGTAGGCACCGGCGAAGGCGGTCCGGCCGGTGTTCAGCGAGGGCAACAGCCCCTGGGCGGCCACCGAGGCAGGCGTATAGAGCGGGTGGTCGTACACCATCCGGTCCAGCACCGTGTCCTGGTCGATCCGCGAGTTGCTGTTGAGCGTGACCAAGTAGTTCACCGGCTCGTCCATCTGCTGCAGCTTGTTCATCCAGTAGGTGACCTGGACCCGGTCCACATTCTGGCCGCAAGACGTCATGAGGTAGTTCCAGGATGCCCGAGCGTTGTCGGCCCGCGGAAGAACCCGAGAATCGGTGTGCAGCAGGGTCTCGTTCGTCGAGTACTCGAACGCCCCGAGTACGGAGCGCTCCTCGTCGGTCGGATCGCCGAGCAGCCGCAGGGCCTGGTCCGGGTGGGTGGCCACGACGACGACATCGCGTCGGTGCTGTTGCCCATCCTCGTCGACGATTTCGACGCCATCGACGGTACGGCGAAGGCCTCGTACCGGCGCCGAGGTCTGCACCGCGGTGAGGCCCTTCACGGCCTTGTCGACGTACGCGCGGGATCCGCCGACGACGGTGCGCCAGGTGGGCGAGTTCTTGACCGTCAACATGCCGTGGTTGTCCAGGAAGGTGAACAGGTATCGGGCGGGGTACTGCATGGACAGCTCGGTGCCCGAGGACCAGACGCAGGACACGACCGGGATCATGAAGTGCCGGATGAAGTAGTCGGAATAGCCGCCGATGGCCAGGAACGCGCCGAGCGTGATCGAGTCCGTCGTTGCCGCGTCGGCGGCGAGCAGGCGATGGGCGTGGCGGTGGAAGCGCTTGACCTCCAACAACATCCGCACGAACCGCGGATCCGCGAGACGCTGACGTTGGGCGAAGACCCCGTTCAGGCCGCGGGCACCGGCGTACTCCAGTCCGCAGCCCTCGCACTTGATCGACATGCTCATCTCGGTGCCCTGGGTCGCGACGCCCAACTCGGCGAACAGCCGTAGCAGGTTGGGATAGGTCCGCTCGTTGTGCACGATGAAGCCGGTGTCGACCGGGATGACCCGGCTGTCCGCAGTCGGGATGTCGTGGGTGTGGGCGTGCCCGCCGATTCGGTCGTCGGCCTCGAACAGCGTGACGTCGTACTTGCGCTGCAGCAGATAGGCCGAGGTAAGCCCGGCGACACCGCTGCCGACGACGGCGGCGCTCGGACGCGCCACAGGATGCCCGGTCGAGCCGGTGGCGGTGTGGGTCATCGCGCGCGTCCCCTCGGCGGTGCGAAAGTTCTAGGCCCGGTCCGCGGTGCCGGACGTGGGCCGAGAAGTGGTCAGAGCGGCGCGGTCAGACCGGCCGGTGGATCCTGTTGAAAGGCATTCGTCAGCACGGGGCCGAACGGTTCGAAGCCCAGACTGGCAACGACGACCTCGCGGACCAGGTCGTGCCAAACGTGTGCGCGGCGCAGCAGGCTGTGCCCGCCGGGCAGCGTGAGCCGCGCGGTCTGGGGCGTTACCTGCTTGGCTCGAAGGGCGAAGTCGTACGAGCCGCGGGCCGGCACCCACCGATCGGCCCGGCCATGTGCGATGACCACCGTCTTCCCGCGCAGCTGGCGCACCGGATCACTGGACGGCACCCACGGCGCCAACGCGCAGACAGCGCGCACGGAAGGATGGCCGGAGACCCGGATCGCGGCCCGGCCACCCATCGAGTGTCCGATCAGGACGACGGGCAGATTGCCGTACCGCCGGCCTACCTCGTCCAGTGCCCACTGGGCGTCATGTGCGGCGTCGGCCCGCGTGCCGTTCCAGCCGGCGACGCGGTAGCGCAGCAGCCAGGGTTCGATCCCGTGCCGCGCGAGCCCGCTCCGTACGGCATGCTGGATGGCCCGCATCCGGAGCAGCGACAGGGCTCCGTCGGAGGGCGGCGCGGTGCTGTCAGCGGTGCCGCCGTGACAGAACAACGCCACTGCGGTCGGTGACCCGGACATCGGCGACTCCGACAGTGGCGTCACGTCGACCGACGGGCGGCTCATGGTGGCGGTCACGCTACAGCGCCGCTCTGGACATCGTTACGCGCTGGGTTCGTCATAACTATGCATTCGGACCGTGCTGGTGCACTGGTTCGTCACGCGAAATGTGATCTCGGCCGCAGCCCCGCGGCCGCCGCCCGGATGGTTCGGCGGCGGAATCTCCGGCCGGGCGGTGACGTTCTCCTGAACAACGGCCGGGTACTGAATCGCGACCCGGCAGCTCTCCTACGGTGGTGACCATGTTCTTCTCCCGAGCCAAGACTCAGTTGATCGACGCCGACTCCGCACTGCGCGGCCGCGAGAATCCGATTCGGATTCCCGAAACGCACGCCGTCAACGGCAACCGGATCGTCCCGCCGTTCCCGGAGGGCTTGCAGACCGCGGTCTTCGGGCTCGGCTGCTTCTGGGGTGCCGAGCAGGTCTTCTGGCAGACCCCCGGCGTCTACGCCACTGCAGTCGGGTACGCCGGCGGTTTCACCCCCAACCCGACCTACGAAGAGGTCTGTTCGGCCCGTACCGGGCACACCGAGGTCGTCCTGGTCGTCTTCGACCCGGCGACGGTGTCCTATGAGCAGCTGCTCAAGGTCTTCTGGGAGGACCACAACCCGACCCAGGGAATGCGCCAGGGCAACGATATGGGTACGCAGTACCGCTCGGCGATCTATGTGAACGGGCCCGAGCAACTCGACGTGGCCGAGGCCTCGAAGGGCGCCTACCAGGGCGCTCTGCACCAGGCGGGCTACGGCGAGATCACCACCGAGATCGCCCAGCTCGGCGATTTCTACTACGCCGAGGGCTACCACCAGCAGTACCTCTACAAGAACCCGAACGGCTACTGCCCGGTGCACGCCACCGGCGTCTCCTGCCCGGTCGGGACCGGCGTACGCCAGGACCAGGTTCCCGCACAGACCGACGTCCTCCCGCCTCACTGACCGACCGCGCCCGACCGGGTTTTGGCGCCCGGGTCAGTCGGGCTTGGGGAGCAACCCAGCGATCATGAAGTCCGCGATGAATCTTGCGAACTCTGCCGCCGACCAACCACGCTTGAGCACGAGCAGTTCATAGAACTCCACTGAACTGCAGGTCCAGACGACATCTGTCGCCTTGGCCAACGTGATGCCCTCACGAAGATATCCGCGGTCTGCCAGGAAGCGCGCGTGGTGGTGCGCACGGTCAAGTCGATCCTTGTCGCTGTCCTCGAGCAGTGCGGTCATCTCGGGGTCGGTGCCGGCGGCGGAGCGGATCAGCAGCCGGATCGGCGTCACCACCGAGGAGACCTCGGCGGTGAGTACGCCCCAGTTCCGCATGATCACTTCTGGGTCGGTCTCACGCTCGCGCATCTCATCCGAGCGCTGGTAGGCCGCCACGGGTCCATGCCCGGTCAGGCCGCGTTCATAGATCGCCCGGACGAGGCCGGACTTGCCAGCGAAGGACTTGTAGATGGTCTCGACTGAGACGCCGGCTTCCTTGGCGATCGCGGCGAGAGTCGTCGCCGCATATCCGGCGGCCAGGAACTGCCGCTGTGCCGCATCGAGAACTGCCTCCCGGCTACGGCGGGCCTGGATTTGCCGCCCACTCGAGTCGTACCTACGCGTTGTCCTCTTGACCCGTGCAGTCATTGGGTACATACTCCAGTATCCATTACATAGGAGTGTAACAGAAAGAGAGCTGTGGTCATGGATCGACCTGACGGCGCAGCCGCGGTGCTGGAGCGTCTGCTCCGTGCCCTGAACGAGCACGATCTCGACGGCATGGTCGCCTGCTTTGCCGACGACTACGTCAACGAGACACCCACACATCCCGCACGGGGATTCCGGGGCAACGAGCAGGTGCGCCGCAATTGGAGCCAGATCTTCGCCGGGGTGCCCGATATCCACGCCCGCATCCTGCGTACCGACATTGCTGGCGACACGGCGTGGACTGAGTGGGAGATGGCAGGCACTCGTGTCGACGGGCTCGCGTTCCTGATGGGTGGGGTGGTGATCTTCGGCATCCGCGACGATGTGATCGCCTCGGCGCGCTTTTACCTCGAGCCGGTGGAGGATACGAGCGGCGACGTCGACGTTCACACCGTTCGTGTCGCAGGTGAAGCTGACCTGCCGGAGCCCGCGGGGGTGACGGCGTGATCCTCGTTGTCGGAGCAACGGGTCAGCTGGGCGGGCTGATCGCTGGGATGCTCCTTGACAAGGGCAAGCAGGTACGGATTCTGGTCCGGCCGGGGTCGTCCTATGAGGGGTTGGCCGCTGCTGGCGCTCAGCCAGTGACCGGCGACCTCAAGGATCCAATGTCCCTCCGGGCGGCTTGCGACGGCGTCGACGCCGTCGTCACCACGGCCAACTCCGTGAGTCGTGGTGGACAGGACACGGTGCAAACGGTTGATGACGCCGGCAATGCCAATCTGATCGATGCAGCACGAGCCGCCGGTGTCCGTCATTTCGTCTTCGTCTCCGCGTTGGGCGCTGACCCCGATCACCCCATGCCCTTCCTGAAGGCGAAAGGCCAGACCGAGCAACGACTTCGTACGAGCGGTATGGCCTGGACCGTGTTGCAGCCGAATCTCTTCATGGACACCTGGATCCTGGCTGTGGTCGGTGGCCCGGCGCTCGCTGGTCAGCCGGTCACCCTGATCGGCGAAGGTCGGCGCGAGCACTCGATTGTCGCCGCGCGCGACGTCGCGT
>JACCUM010000350.1 GCA_013811805.1 Geodermatophilaceae bacterium
TCTGGTCCTCGGTGAGCTGGTGGAAGACCACGATGTCGTCGATCCGGTTGAGGAACTCCGGCCGGAAGTGCTGCTTGAGCTCGTCGTTGACCTTGAGCTTCATCCGGTCGTAGTTGGATGCGTCGTCATTCCCGGTCTGGAAGCCCAGCCCCACGGCCTTGGAGATGTCGCGGGTACCCAGGTTCGTGGTCATGATCAGGACCGTGTTCTTGAAGTCCACGATCCGGCCCTGACCATCGGTGAGCCGACCGTCCTCCAACACCTGCAGCAGCGTGTTGAACACATCCTGATGCGCCTTCTCGATCTCGTCGAAGAGCACCACGGAGAAGGGCTTCCGGCGCACCTTCTCGGTGAGCTGCCCACCTTCGTCGTACCCGACATAGCCGGGAGGGGCACCGACGAGGCGCGACACGGTGAACCGGTCGTGGAACTCACCCATGTCGATCTGGATGAGCGAGTCCTGATCGCCGAAGAGGAACTCGGCCAACGCTTTTGCCAGCTCGGTCTTACCCACACCGGACGGACCGGCGAAGATGAACGAGCCACCCGGGCGCCGCGGGTCCTTCAACCCAGCACGGGTACGGCGAATGGCCTGGCTGACGGACTTGATCGCCTCTTCCTGACCGATGATCCGCTTGTGCAGCTCGCCTTCCATGTGCAGGAGACGGGTGGTCTCCTCCTCGGTGAGCTTGAAGACCGGAATGCCGGTCCAGTTGGCCAGGACCTCGGCGATCTGCTCGTCATCGACCTCGGCGACGACGTCCATGTCGCCGGCCTTCCATTGCTTCTCGCGCTCGGCCTTTTCGCCCAGCAGGGTCTTCTCGTTGTCCCGCAACGAGGCGGCCTTCTCGAAGTCCTGGGCGTCGATCGCGGATTCCTTCTCGCGGCGAACGTTGGAGATCCGCTCGTCGAACTCACGAAGGTCCGGCGGCGCGGTCATCCGCTTGATCCGCATCCGCGCACCGGCCTCGTCGATCAGGTCGATCGCCTTGTCGGGCAGGAACCGATCGGAGATGTAGCGGTCGGCGAGGGTTGCCGCAGACACCAGGGCCGCGTCGGTGATCGAGATGCGGTGGTGCGCCTCGTACCGATCGCGCAGGCCTTTGAGAATCTCGATGGTGTGGCTCAGCGTGGGCTCGCCGACCTGGATCGGCTGGAAGCGCCGCTCCAGGGCCGCGTCCTTCTCGAGGTACTTGCGGTACTCGTCGAGGGTCGTCGCACCGACGCACTGCAGCTCTCCACGGGCCAGCTTCGGCTTCAGGATGGAGGCCGCGTCGATCGCCCCCTCGGCCGCACCCGCCCCGACGAGGGTGTGGATCTCATCGATGAACAGCACGATGTCACCGCGCGTGTGGATCTCCTTGAGGACCTTCTTGAGCCGCTCCTCGAAGTCACCGCGGTAGCGGCTGCCGGCCACCAGCGCGCCGAGGTCGAGGGTGTAGAGCTGCTTGTCCTTGAGCGTCTCCGGGACCTCGCCGCGGGTGATCAACTGGGCCAGCCCCTCGACGACGGCGGTCTTGCCGACGCCGGGCTCCCCGATCAGAACGGGGTTGTTCTTCGTACGGCGGGAGAGCACCTGCATCACCCGCTCGATCTCCTTCTCCCGCCCGATCACCGGGTCCAGCTTGTTCTCCCGGGCGGCCTGGGTGAGGTTGCGGCCGAACTGGTCGAGCACCAGCGAGGTGGACGGGCCACCCTCGGCCGGGCCGCCCGCTGTGGCCGGCTCCTTGCCCTGATAGCCGGACAGCAGCTGGATGACCTGCTGGCGGACCCGGTTGAGGTCGGCGCCCAGCTTGCCGAGCACCTGGGCGGCGACGCCCTCACCCTCACGGATCAGCCCGAGCAGGATGTGCCCGGTGCCGATGTAGTTGTGGCCGAGCTGCAGCGCCTCACGCAGGGAGAGCTCGAGGACCTTCTTCGCGCGTGGGGTGAACGGGATGTGCCCGCTCGGTGCCTGCTGACCCTGGCCGATGATCTCCTCGACCTGCTGGCGCACCGCCTCCAAGGAGATGCCCAGCGATTCGAGCGCCTTGGCGGCTACGCCTTCGCCCTCGTGGATCAGCCCGAGCAGGATGTGCTCGGTGCCGATGTAGTTGTGGTTGAGCATGCGGGCCTCTTCCTGGGCCAGCACGACTACCCGACGCGCACGGTCGGTAAATCTTTCGAACATCACCGCTCCCTTGACCTGGC
>JACCUM010000351.1 GCA_013811805.1 Geodermatophilaceae bacterium
TCGAGGTCGTAGGGGTCGGCGATCTCCGGGTGCCATTCCCCGTCGGCGAACACCCATTCCCCGCTGAACCCGCCCTCGAACATGTGTTCGAGTCTATCGTGAACTAAGCTGGGCGGCAAGAGATTTCAAGGAAATCAGCCGAAGTTTCACCTTGAGTACCGGCGGCCAGCAACGCGAAGGTGACAAGCCCGTACCGTTTCGTTGGTGCCGTCTTGAACGCACAGGCGAACTTGCCGCCAGCCGAGACCCAAGCTGGCTCAGCACGAACCCACTCGTTGCTGCCGTAAGAGAATGCACTGATGGCTATCTGGGTGCTGATCCACAGTCCACTCGTCGGTGCAGCCACCTGGGCGCCCGTAGCCGCCGAACTGCACCGGCAGGGCCAGCACGTCGTCGTTCCTGACCTGTCACCGGCTCTGTCGACCACCGTTGATCACGCCTCGCGGCAGGCTGAGCTGGTGGCTTCGGCCGTTCGCCGCGGGCCGGTTGTCCTGGTTGCACACAGCGGGGCCGGACCCCTGCTTCCGTTGATCGCAGACCGACTGCTCCAGCAGCGCATCTCAGTCGCAGCGAGCGTTTTCGTCGACGCCGGCCTTCCCCATCCGGGAGAGTCTCGGCTCGACGTGCTGCCCGTGCCAGCCGCCATGCAGCTGCGAGAGATGGCCGTCGATGGGTGGCTCCCACCCTGGACTTCGTGGTGGTCCCCCGAGCAACTGCTCGCGATTCTGCCCGACGAAAGGGTGCGCAATCGGCTGATCGAGACCTGTCCGCGACTTCCATCGAGCCTGTTCTCCGAGCTCCTCCCCAACCTGGACGAGAAGCAGTTGGGCATCTGCAGCTATGTCAGGCTCAGCAGCGCCTACGACGATGTCGCGGCACGTGCCGAAGGCGCCGGTTGGCCGGTACGTCGGATCGATGCCCACCATCTCGCCATCGTCACCGCACCGCAGCAGATCGCCGAAGCTGTCCTGGCACTCGTCAAACCGGCAGGCGACTAGCCTCCGCAGGGTGCTGATCGACATCGAGCGGGTCCTCACGCTGTCCCTGGTGGCGCTGGCGATCATCGCCGTACCGGGGCCGAGCGTGCTGTTCGTCGTCACCCGTGGGATGGCTCTGGGCCGGCGCGCAGCACTCGCCACCGTGGCCGGCAACGAAGTCGGGCTGATCGTGCAGGTAACCGCGGTCTCGGTCGGACTCGGGACGATCGTGGAGCGTTCGGTCGTCGTCTACACCGTTCTCAAGCTCGCCGGAGCGGCGTATCTGATCTACCTCGGTGTACAAGCCTTTCGGCACCGAATGGCTCTGCTCGCCGCTCTCGGTCGCACGATGGGTCCGGTGCCAACCCGGCGAATCTTCATCGACGGGTTCGTCGTCGGTGTGAGCAACCCGAAGAGCATCCTGCTGTTCGCCGCGATCCTTCCTCAATTCGCCGACCCCGCCGCAGGAAACCTTTCGTTGCAGCTGTTCCTGCTCGGCATGATCTGCGTTCTGATCGCCCTCATCTCGGACAGCACGTGGGCGCTGCTCGCCGGGATCGCTCGCGGCTGGCTCGCCCGCTCGCCACGCCGACTAGCCGCAATCGGAGGCGGCTCCGGCGCCGTCATGGTGGGGCTGGGCCTTCAGGTCGCCTTCACCGGGCGCCGGGACTGACGTCGGCTGCAGGGTCAACTCAGCTGGCGTCTGCACCTGCGCCGACGACCCAGGTGTCCCAGCCGTGCAGTAACTGATCGAGGTCGCCGGCGCCGGATTTCGCCACCGCCTCATCGAGTTGGGCAGACATCAGGCCGTCATAGGTCGGACGCTGCACCGACCGGAACACACCGAACGGCGTGTGTCCCAGATCAGAACCAGACAGGCGGGACAAGCCGAACGCGTACGACGGGTCCTCGGTGCTCGGATCATGCACGACGATCGCGTCGTTCCCGACCTCAGAAACCTCCGCGACGCCCAGGACACCGGTGTTCGGGGCCCGTACGACGCCTCGGTGCCCGTCCTTGCCGAACCGGATCGGTTGGCCGGTGACCAGGGGGATGATCGCCTCGTCACGGGTCCCTGGGTCCTTGAGGACCTCGAAGGCGCCGTCGTTGTAGATATTGCAGTTCTGGTAGATCTCGATGAAGGCCGCGCCCTTGTGCTCGTGGGCTGCCCGCAACACCGAGAGCAGGCCGGCGCGGTCGGAGTCCATGGCCCGAGCCACAAAGGTGGCTTCCGCGCCGATCGCCAGCGACAGCGGGTTGAAGGGCGCGTCCAGCGAACCCATCGGCGTCGACTTGGTGACCTTGCCCAACTCCGAGGTGGGGGAGTACTGCCCCTTGGTCAAGCCGTAGATCCGGTTGTTGAACAGCAGGATGGTGAGATTGACGTTGCGCCGAAGCGCGTGGATGAGGTGGTTGCCGCCGATGGACAGGGCGTCGCCGTCGCCGGTGACCACCCACACCGAGAGCTCCGGCCGGGAGACGGCAAGCCCGGTGGCGATCGCGGGTGCGCGGCCGTGAATCGAATGCAGCCCATAGGTATTCACGTAGTACGGGAACCGCGACGAGCAGCCGATCCCGGACACGAACACGATGTCCTCACGCCGGATGTTCATCTCCGGCAAGAAGGACTGCACCGTGTTCAGGATGATGTAGTCACCGCAGCCGGGACACCAGCGGACCTCCTGGTCGGTCTTGAAGTCTTTGGGCTTGAGGGTCGGCATCCCGATCTCGATCCCGGTCATCGCGTCATGCTCGCTGTCGCCTCCGTCACTTCGGTGATCACGCCGTGCAGCACGTCAGCCAGTTCGGCTGCGCGAAAAGGCAAGCCGCGCACCTGGTTGTAACCGACGATGTCCACCAGGTACTCGGCCCGAAGCAACAGGGCGAGCTGGCCGAGGTTCATCTCCGGTACGACGACCCGCTCGTAGCGCCGCAACACCGGACCCAGGTCGCTCGGGATCGGGTTGAGATGGCGCAGGTGAGTCTGGGCGATCTCCAGCCCGTCCGCGCGCAGCCGACGGCAGGCCGCGCCGATCGGCCCGTACGTCGAACCCCAGCCCAGCACCAGCACCCGGGCCGATCCGGTCGGGTCGTCGACCTCGGTCGGCGGCAGGCTGTCGGCGATCCGATCCACCTTGGCTTGGCGGGTACGCACCATGTAGTCGTGGTTGGCGGGTTCGTAGTTGATCTCACCGGCCCCGTCGGACTTCTCCAGCCCCCCGAGGCGGTGCTGCAGCCCGGTCGTACCCGGAACTGCCCACGGGCGGGCCAGCGTCGCCTGGTCCCTTTGGTAGGGCAGGAACTCCCCGTCCGGACCGTTCGGCTCGGTGGCGAAGGGCCGGCGAAGATCAGGCAGGTCAGCGGAGTTCGGCAGCAGCCAGGGTTCCGAGCCGTTGGCCAGATAGCCATCTGAGAGCAGGAACACCGGCGTCATGTACGTCGTCGCGATCCGTACCGCTTCGAGCGCGGCGTCGAAGCAGTCCGACGGTGAGCGCGGCGCCACGATTGGCACCGGAGACTCCCCGTTGCGCCCGAACATCGCCATCAGCAGGTCGGCTTGCTCGGTCTTGGTCGGCAGTCCGGTCGACGGGCCGCCACGCTGCACGTCGACGACCACCAGTGGCAACTCCATCGAGACCGCCAGCCCGATCGTCTCGCCCTTCAGCGCCACACCTGGACCGGATGTCGTCGTCACTCCGAGGGCTCCACCGAACGAAGCGCCAAGGGCGGCACCGACTCCGGCGATCTCGTCCTCGGCCTGGAAGGTCCGGACGCCGAAGGACTTGTGCCTGGACAGCTCGTGCAGGATGTCGCTGGCCGGAGTGATCGGGTACGCGCCGAGGAACAGCGGTAGACCACAACGCTGGGCGGCGGCGATCAACCCGTAGGCCAGGGCCAGGTTTCCGTTGATGTTGCGATAGACGCCGGGCGGCATTTCGGCTGGCTTGATCTCGTACGAGACCGCGAACGCCTCGGTCGTATCGCCGTAGTTGTAGCCGGCCCGGAACGCAGTCACGTTGGACTCGGCGATCTCGGGCTTGGCGGCGAAGCGCTTCTCGAGGAAGGCGATCGTGCCCTCGGTCGGCCGGTTGTACATCCAGGACAGCAGACCCAGGGCGAACATGTTCTTCGCCCGCTCGGCCTCCTTCTTGCCCAACCCGGAATCCTTGAGGGCCTCCAGGGTGAGCGAGGTCAGCGGCACCGAGATCAGCTGGTAGTCGGCCAGCGAGTCGTCCTCGAGCGGGTTCGCGGTGTAGCCCACCTTGGTCAGGCTGCGGCCAGCGAATTCGTCGGCATTGGCGATGATCGTCTTCCCGCGTGGCAAGTCCCCGAGGTTTGCCCGCAGGGCCGCCGGGTTCATCGCCACCAGGACATCCGGCGCATCGCCGGGAGTCATGATGTCGTGATCGGCGAAGTGCAGTTGGAAAGAGGAAACCCCCGGCAAGGTGCCGGCCGGCGCGCGGATCTCGGCTGGAAAGTTCGGCAGCGTCGACAGGTCATTGCCGAACGAGGCGGTCTCAGCGGTGAACCGATCGCCGGTGAGCTGCATCCCGTCGCCGGAATCGCCGGCCAGCCGGATGACCACCCGGTCGATATGGAGAACTGGCTTGGTCACAAGGGTGGCGACCTCCACGGCCGGATAGGTCGACCCGTACGAGTACCCATGTCCGCACATCGTATTCGCGTTCCGGCACGATGGTCGGGTGTGTTGCGTGCCGCAGCACGCTGTCCCGCCAACCGGAGGCTCGATGAGCGGCTATGTCACCGTCGGGGTGCTGCTCGTGGTCGGCATCGTCGTGATCGCCGGTGCCGGCGCGCTGAATTCGTTGCTGAGCCCCACAAGGACTGTCGGTAGCGAGGGCTTCACGACGTATGAGAGCGGCGTCGATCCGGTCGGCGAGGGGTGGGCCCAGTCGCAGATCCGCTACTACGTGTACGCGTTCCTCTACGTGATCTTCGCGGTCGAGGCAGTCTTCCTCTTTCCGTGGGCCACCATCTTTGCGGACCCGGGCTTCGGTACGACGGCGCTGGTGGAGATGGCGGTGTTCGTCGGCCTGCTTGCCCTGGTGCTGCTCTACGTGTGGCGCAAGCGTGTCCTCACCTGGACCTGATGCTTCCCGCACTCCCTGGTGAGGGTAAGTGGTGACAATGGAGCATCTTATTTACACTTATGGTTTAAGTGTTGATATGATCTCGTCATGTCGACAGATCGTCGCAGCTCTCCTGCCTGGCCGACGGTCCGCTGGGAGGAGCGAGACTGGGCGCCGCGGATCCCTCCCGACATGGTCCCGCGCACCGTGCGAGAGCGCCACCGGGGTCCGTACCGTGCCGCGGTCGTTCCGCCGATCGCCGACCTCGACCCGCACATTCCCACCGGCGTCGTCGCGCTGGCTGATGAGGCGACCGCCGAAATCGCACGTTTCGATGCTGAGATCGGCGCAGAGGTCGTTCCATTTTCCGCCGTCCTGCTGCGCTCGGAATCAGCCTCGTCGTCAATGATCGAGAACCTGACGTCAGGCGCGGAGGCCATCGCGCTCGCCGAACTGGGCAGTCGAGAAAAACGCAACGCGACCGAGATTGTCGGCAACGTCGCAGCAATGAACGCAGCTATCGCTCTGGCTGACCGGCTCGACGCGGACGCCGTACTGCACGTGCATGCAGCACTCATGCTCGACCACCCGGCAGAAACGCGAGGCGTTTGGCGCACGCAGCAGGTGTGGATCAGTGGCGATTCGTTCGGCCCACACGAAGCGACGTTCATTCCCCCGCACCACAGACATGTTCTCACGGCAATTGATGATCTCGTCCGCTTCACTCAACGCACAGACATACCGCTGTTCACCCAGGCCGCGATCGCGCATGCACAGTTCGAGACCATCCACCCGTTCACCGATGGCAACGGGCGTACGGGACGTGCACTGATCCACGCGATGCTTCGTGGCCATGGCCTGACCAGGAAGGTCACGGTCCCTGTCTCCGCAGGATTGCTGGCCGATACATCTGCGTACTTCGGCACTCTCACCGACTACCGAAACGGCGACCCCTCATCGGTTGTCGCGCAGGTGGCCACAGCCGCGTTCGCCGCCATGTCGAACGGACGCCAGCTTGTATCTGACCTGAAACAGGTTCGCGAAGCG
>JACCUM010000521.1 GCA_013811805.1 Geodermatophilaceae bacterium
CCGCCGGTCCCAAGAACTGCGCCATGTCAGGACCGTACGCAGGGACGCTCGGGTACGGCGCCACCGCGGTGCAGCGCACGCGTCAGTCCGGTGCGGACTCGGACCTCAGTCGTAGAGGTGGTACCCGCACGTGGGCCACGGCGAATCACCGCGCTCGGCGTAGGTGGTCTCTCCGACTGCGATCTGTTGTTCCCGAGTGGCCTGATGGGGCAGCGGCGCGTAGGCCCCGCCTCCGTTGGCCAGCCAGGTCTGCTGGTCGTACTGCAGGCCGCCGTAGTAACCGTTGCCGGTGTTGATCGCCCAGTTCCCACCGGACTCGCATTCGGCCAGGGCGTCCCAGTTCAGCGAACCGCTGGACGGTGGTGGAGTCGCTCCGGTGTTGCCGCCGCCACCGCCGTCATCGTCACCGTCGCCACCCCTGGTCCTGGTCTCCGGGGGGGCAGGGCGGGGCTTGGTGCCGACTCGGGCAACTTCGCCGACCGGCGCAGAGATCGTGCGGATCGCGACTGCGTGGCGGACCACTTCGACGCCGTCGTGCGCGGTGATGCGGTAGTTGACGAAACGCTCACCCAGGACTCCGGGTGTGTCCACCTCACGTTCGCCTTCGAACAGGGTGTCGTCCGGCGTGTCGGTCACCGGGAAGGGCAGCGGCTCGACGACGGCGAGGTCGCTGAAGGTCACCCGAACGATGTGCAGCCGCATCTGGTCGGCAAGTCGCTGAGTCCGGTACAGCGAGGTCCAGTCGTTGGCGCCGACCGCAAGGCTCTGCTCCTGGATGAACTCAGCGACGTCCGTCGCGGTCGTCATCACCGGGCGGGTACGCCCGTCGATGGTCAGGATGATTTCGCGTGGCGTGTTGATCGTGAGATCCATGCCATCGAGCGGGACCCGGGCGCTGCGTGAGGCCGAGACTTCGAGTTGGGCCTGTCGGTAGCCGAGTTGGTCGAGTGCTTCATTCACCGAGCGGGCCGTGGTGTAGACCTCGCGGGTCACGCCGTCCACCGTGAGGGTCAGCGGGCGGCCACGCTGCAGGGCGATGCTCGAACCGTCCTGGATGGACGTGTCAGCATCCGGCACGAGCACGTCGTGTTCACCGACATCCAGGTCGGCGGTGTCCAGCGCGCCCTGCACGGTGGAGGCGAGGGTGGAGACGTTTCGCAGCTCCCCATCGACGGACACCGTGACGGTCTTGGACAAACCGGCCCAGGCGAGCGAGCCGCCGAGCAGTCCGGCGATGACGAGGGTGAACAAAGCAATTTTGATGGAACGACGCACTATCAAATCCTGGCAAGCTCTCTGGTCCGGCGGTCCGAGCAGGGGAAACACCGCCAACTTTCGGCGGCGACCGGCGCACCTGATGACGGCTGCACAGCGATTCCATGGTGCTTCAATCGAAGTCCCTGGGGCTTCCCCACCCCGGCGTTATTACAACACGATAACGGACGGCCTGCCCTGACAACCACTCATGGGGGTGCGGGGTCTACGGGATGAGCGATTCAGCCCCGCCGCGACGTCCCCCATGCGGCTTCTGCCCAGCGCACCGGAGTCAGCCACTTCACCAGGTAGGCGCCCACGACCATGGCCCCCACCAGCGCCCCGAAGCCACCGGCGATCAACGCCACCGGGGCGAGATCTGCCCCGGATGCCGAGTTCCCGATGGCCACGCCGGCGACGAACAGGAGCCCCGAGAGAACAAGCAGGGTGAGGATGCTCCCGGCCCCGACCGCCACGTGGGCACTGTTGATCCGAAGAGCGTCATCGACCGGAATGTCCTCGGAGCCGCTGGGTCCCGCGCGGCGGGCCAGCCGTTCGAGGCTGAACTCGACCATCAACCAGCCGCCCACCGCCACGCCGGCTGCAATCCGGATCTCCAGCGTCCACTCCGCACCCATGGCCAGCCAACCGAAGGCGACCAGTCCCAGGGCGGCAAGCCGACCGATCCACGGCAGCGCCCGGTCGATGAACTCCGACTGCGGACGCCGAGCAGAGGCCCGAGTTTCCCAGTCCGGTCGTAGGCGGGTCAGCTCTCCCAACAGGACTCCGGCCAGCAGCCCGCCGACCACCAAGCCGGGCCACAGGAAGACCGCGCGCTCGGCGAACATGACCAGGGCGGCCACCGAGCCGATCAGGGCCGCGGCCAGTCCGGCCAGCCGCCAGAGCCGAGCCCGCTGCGCCTGGATCCGCATGGCTCGCTCTGCCTCGCTGGTCGGCAGCGTCAGACTCAGCGCGCCGTTGGACACCTCGCGACGTACCGCGGCATGCGACCAGGCGCGCCCCACGAACACCGCGGGTACGAGCAACGCCACGAACAGCAGCACCGCGATGAACCGACCCATGCCTCAGGCATACGTCGGGATTGCCCATAGGTCAACTGATCCGGCTCAGCACTACCCCAGCTGTAACCAAATCAAGAGACCCACCGAGCGTCGGCCTCCATCGAGGTGAGCGCTAGTGCCAGGGTCCGAAGACCCGCTCCGCCGTGGCGGTGAGGTTCTCACAGAGGGTGGCCAGGTCGGTGCGGGTCAGTTCGGCCAGCGCCCGAATCGTGTACGGCGTGAGGTACGGCGCGTTGGGCCGCCCCCGGAACGGTGTCGGGGTGAGGAACGGTGCGTCGGTCTCCACCAGCATCTGGTCCAGCGGGGTGATGGCTGCCGCCTGCGCCGTGGCCCGCGCGTTGGCGAAGGTCACCGTCCCGCTGTAGCTCAGCACGAGCCCGCGATCCAGGCAGCGCCGTGCGGTGTCAGCGTCGGAGGAATAGCAGTGCAGCACCGTGTGCTCCGGTGCGCCTTCCTCGTCAAGGACCCGCAGCATGTCCTCGTAGGCATCTCTTGTGTGGATCATCAGCGCGATGCCGTGCCGCTTGGCGATGTCGATGTGCGCCCGGAAGGAGTGCTCCTGGATCGCCCAGCCGTCCTGACCGGTCCGATAGTGGTCCAAGCCGGTCTCGCCGATGCCCTGGACGCGGGGCTGGCCAGCCAGCCGGTCGATCTCGGCCAAGGCCTCATCAGTGGCCGCGCCGGCCCCCGCCTCGTTCGGATGCAGCGCCACCATCGCGAGCACGTCGGTCCGGCGCGCGGCGAGGTCTGCCGACCACTGCGAGGAGGCCACGTCCACGCCGACCTGTACGACGCGGGTGATCCCTACGGCGGCAGCAGCAGCGAGCTCCACCTCGACATCGACGTCTGGGAAACCGTCCGCGCTCAGCGAATCAGCGATGATGTCCAGGTGACAATGACTGTCCACCGCCGCGGCCGGCAGGGGCTCGGGCGTGGGTGGTCGCTCCCCTTGGCGGTTGGCCCGAGCCGACCTACTGCGACTCATCGGCGGCCGTTTTCGCAGCCAACCTGGCCAGCTCCTCTTCCACGATGCTCTCGTCCAGCTTCTTGAACACCGGAGTCGGGGCGGCCAACGGCGCACCAGCCGTTATGGGGGTCGACTTCCAGGTCGCCAACTGAGTCGTGTAATCACCGGTGATGATCGGGTACGGGGACCCGTCGTCCAGATCCTCGACTTCGTCGATCCACGGTGCGGCAGACCAGGTTCCCTGCCCTCCGAGCTGTTCGTGCACCGTTTGCGCGCTGTGCGGAAGGAACGGAGTCAACAGGGCCTTGCAGTCGTCAACGGCCTGCAGCGCCACATGCAGCACGGTGGCCATCCGCTGCGGATCGGTTTCCCGCAACTTCCAGGGCGCCTCGTCGGACAGGTACTTGTTCGCCTCAGCCACGACCCGCATCGACTCGGTCGCTGCCGCCTTCTGGCGGGATCGCCCGAGCAGGTCTCCGATCCGGGCGAAAGCACCGGACGTCGACTCGAGCAGGGCTCGGTCCGCGGCGGTCAACTCCCCTGCGGCTGGGATGGCGCCGAAGTTCTTGGCCGTCAACGAGATCGACCGGTTGACGAGGTTTCCCCAACCATTGACCAGCTCGTCGTTGTTGCGGCGCCGGAACTCCACCCACGTGAAGTCGGTGTCCTGGGTCTCCGGGCCGGCTACGGCGATGAAGTACCGCAGGGCATCGGCGTCGTACCGCGCGAGGAAGTCGCGTACGTAGATGACCACCGACCGGGAGGAGGAGAACTTCTTGCCCTCCTGGGTCAGGAACTCACTCGCCACGACTTCGGTCGGCAGGTTCAGCGCGCCGTACGCCCCGGGCGTACCGCCCTTGTTTCCCTGGCCGTTGTAGCCGAGTAGCTGGGCCGGCCAGATCTGGGCGTGGAAGACGATGTTGTCCTTGCCCATGAAGTAGTACGCATCGTTGTCCGGGCCCTGCCAGAACTCGCGCCAGGTCTCCGGTTCTCCGCGCCGTCTGGCCCACTCGATGGACGCGGAGAGATAGCCCACGACCGCGTCGAACCACACATAGATCCGCTTGTCGCCGCGATCCCGCCAACCGTCGAGGGGGACGCGGACCCCCCAGTCGATGTCACGGGTGTAGCCCCTCGGTTTGAGATCGGCCAACAGGTTACGAGCGAAGTTGAGAACGTTGGGGCGCCATGACTTCCGGGTCTCGAGCCAGGCGGCCAACGCATCGGCGAAGACCGGCAGGTCCAGGAAGTAGTGCTCACTCTCCACAAAGGACGGTGTCTCACCGTTGATCTTGCTGCGGGGGTCGATCAGGTCGGTCGGATCCAGTTGGTTGCCGCAGTTGTCGCACTGGTCGCCGCGAGCGTGCGGATAGGAACAAATCGGGCAGGTGCCCTCGATATAGCGGTCGGGCAGCGTCCGCCCGGTCGACGGGCTGATCGCCCCCAGCGTCGTCTTCGGGAAGACGTACCCGTTCTTGAGCAGCCCGAGGAAGATCTCCTGGGTCACTGCGTGGTGGTTCACGGTGCTGGTCCGGGTGAACAGATCGTAGGAGAGCCCGAGAGCGGTCAGATCCTCGACGATGATCCGGTTGTTCCGGTCGGCGATCTCCCTCGGCGCAATCCCTGCGGCATCGGCCGCGACCGTGATGGGGGTGCCGTGCTCGTCGGTGCCACTGACCATCAGCACCTGATCGCCGACCATCCGGTGATAGCGGCTGAACACATCCGACGGCACGCCGAAGCCGGACACGTGCCCGATGTGGCGTGGACCGTTGGCGTACGGCCAGGCGACCGCGGTCAGGATATGGCGAGGACTCACGCGTTCAGGGTAGTGACGGCGGCCAGCGCGTTCCTGCGTCTGCTCCCGGCCGATGTTCCGGCGACTGCGCGCCCAGGCCGCGATTGTCCGGCTTCGACTCGGACTGCCGTCTAGGGTGCTCATGTCGGCACCGGAGCATTCTCAGGACGGGCGGGAACGATGAGCCTCTCCGAGAAACATCAGCACCCCTCGGTCGTGGGC
>JACCUM010000385.1 GCA_013811805.1 Geodermatophilaceae bacterium
CGATCTACTCCAGCGACTCGCTGCACTCAGCGGTCGTCGAGATCATCGTGAAGAAGAACGCCCGCTGCCGCTACACGACCATCCAGAACTGGTCGAACAACGTCTACAACCTCGTCACCAAGCGGGCCGTGGCCCACGAGGGCGCGACGATGGAGTGGATCGACGGAAACATCGGTTCCAAGGTCACGATGAAGTACCCAGCCGTCTGGATGACCGGCGAGCACGCCAAGGGTGAGGTGCTCTCGGTCGCCTTCGCCGGCGAGGGTCAGCACCAGGACGCCGGCGCCAAGATGGTGCACGCCGCGCCCAACACGTCCTCGACGATCGTGTCCAAGTCGGTGGCCCGGGGCGGTGGCCGGACCTCCTACCGCGGTCTGGTTCAGATCGACGAGGGTGCGCACGGCTCTCGCTCCACCGTCAAGTGCGACGCGCTGCTGGTCGACTCGATAAGCCGCTCGGACACCTATCCGTATGTCGACGTCCGCGAGGACGACGTGTCGATGGGGCACGAGGCCACGGTGAGCAAAGTCAGCGATGACCAGCTCTTCTATCTGATGAGCCGCGGCCTGACCGAGGACGAGGCGATGGCCATGGTCGTCCGCGGGTTCGTCGAGCCGATCGCTCGCGAACTCCCCATGGAGTACGCCCTGGAGCTCAACCGGCTCATCGAGTTGCAGATGGAAGGGGCCGTGGGCTGATGGCGGCTGTTCTCGCCGATCCGCGGCAGACCGTCGACGCTCCCGACACCGAATCGAGCTCTTCTCCAGTGGACACGATGACCTTTGCTGCCCCGACCGGGCGCGAGGAGAACTGGCGGTTCAGCCCGATGCGGCGGCTCCGGCCGCTGCTCGCGGACGCGCCCTCGGACGCGCATCTGACCTGGGAGACAAGGCTTCCCGAGGGCGTCGAGCTGGTGACCGTCGAGGCTGACGATCCAGCTCTGGACGCCGTCCCCGCCCCGATCGATTACATCGCGGAGCTCGCTCGTCGGCACTCAGATGGTGGGGTCGTCGTCCGGATCCCCAAGGCCGCCGAGCTGACCGAACCGGTCGTCATCCGACTCTCCGGTAGCGATCCCGAAGCACTCGTGTGGGGCCATGTCGTCGTCGAGGTCGGCGAGCACGCGCAGGCTCGCGTGGTCCTCGATCACTCGGGCAGTGCGCGGTATGCCGCAAACGTGTCGGTCCTGGTCGGTGACGGTGCCTCGCTCGATTTCGTCCACGTCCAGGACTGGACCGACGAGTCGCTGCACTCTGCACACGTTGCTGTACGAGTCGGACGCGACGCCCGGTACAAGTCGATGCAAGTCAGCCTGGGCGGTTCGGTCGTCCGCATCGTGGAGACGGTCACCTTCGACGGCCCCGGTGGAGACGCCGAGCTGAACGGCCTCTACTTCGCCGATGCCGGCCAGCACCTCGAGCACCGGCTGTTCATCGAGCACCAGCAGCCCAACTGCCGCAGCCGGGTGTCGTACAAGGGGGCTCTGCAAGGGGCGAGCGCCCGTACCGTCTGGGTGGGTGACGTCTTCATCGGCGCCACCGCAGAGGGCACCGATACCTATGAGATCAACCGCAACCTCGTCCTGTCCGAAGGTGCGCGCGCTGACTCGATTCCGAATCTGGAGATCGAGACCGGCCAGATCATCGGAGCCGGACACGCAAGTGCCACGGGCCGATTCGACGACGAGCAACTGTTCTACCTGCGCTCCCGCGGAATCCCGGCCGACGAGGCGCGTCGCCTGGTCGTACGTGGCTTCTTCGCCGACCTGATCGGCCGCATGGGGGAGCCGGACCTGCAGGAACGCCTCATGGTCCGCATCGAGGCCCGGCTTGCTGAGGCAGGTGTTCTATGACCGTGCCCGACGGCTTCAGGCAGGCCTGCCTGCTCGACGAGGTGCCCGAACCTGGCTCGTTACGCGTCGAGTTCGACGAGATCGACGTCGCCATCGTGCGTAGCGACGGGGCTGTGTACGCGATCGAGGACGTGTGCTCGCATGCCGAGGTCGCCCTGTCCGAGGGTGACGTCGAGGGCGCCACGATCGAGTGCTGGATGCACGGATCGTGTTTCGACCTGCGCAGCGGAGCGCCCACCGGGCCGCCAGCAACCGAGCCGATCGACGTCTTCGACGTCCAGGTGACTGACGGCGTCGTGTATGTGAACGCGACAGCCAGACCGACGTTTGGATCGCGCCAGAACCTGGCAGCGGTCCTGAAGCAGAAGGAGCAAGCCACATCGTGACCACCAGCAGCACCAGCCCCACCGCCGGATCGGCCGGATCCGCCCTGGAGATCCGCGGTCTGCACGTGAGCGTCGGCGACGGCGCGAACGGCGAGGAGACCAAAGAGATCCTCAAGGGTGTCGACCTGACCATCAGAGCCGGTGAAACGCACGCGATCATGGGCCCCAACGGTTCTGGGAAGTCCACGCTGGCCTACAGCATCGCCGGGCATCCGAAGTACACCGTCA
>JACCUM010000440.1 GCA_013811805.1 Geodermatophilaceae bacterium
CTGGGCGATGGTTCGGCCATCGGGTCGGAGTCGAATCGGCTCCCGCCCTCGTCGGCGCCGTGACGGGGACTCACGGGAGGAAGCCAAGCCTTGCCACCCAGGACTCCTTCGATCTAGCGGACTGCCCCGCACCGGGAACTCTGATGTCCCGTGCGGTCGGATTGCGTGCTGTCGTCTCCGCGGATCCGGATCGGGGTTGCGACGGCATCGGCAGCCTCGCTCGACAGTCTAATCTGTAGGGGAAGCGGGGTATCGGTCTGTCGTAGGTACGAGAAAAGGGCCCTACCGCAGCAATCACCTCGCACCCGACGTTTCGACAGGAGGCAGCCCGTGGGCGTCCGTAGCGCCACGAGCCCGCACACCGGCCCGGCAAGAGTGCTGGCCACTTTGGCGGTCGCTCTGATTCTCAGCGCTTCGGGGGTCTGGGCGCCTGATCCGGCCGCCGCCGCCGCGGGGGTCACGGAGACGGAGATGCGGGTGACTTCGGGCTCTGGAGCCGACGCTGTCGAACTCGACACCACACTGTTCATCCCTGACAACGCCGAGTCCGAGCCTGCCCCGGCAATCATCGTCGCGCACGGTTTCGGCGGCGGGAAGAACAGCGTCCAAGGAGTTGCCAGCAAGCTGGCCCAGAACGGCTACGTCGCCCTGACCTACACCGCCCGGGGCTTCGGGGAGAGCACCGGCAAGATCTCGATCGACGCGCCGGACTACGAGATCGCCGACGCGCGGACGATGATCGACCTGCTTGCCGATCGTCCTGAGGTGCTGCAGGACTCCGAGGGTGATCCACGGGTCGGGATGTACGGCCGGTCCTACGGTGGGGCCCTGGCCCTGCTCACCGCCGGCTACGACGATCGGGTGGACGTCATCTCTCCCGGATCCACCTGGAACAGCCTCGTCTCAGCGATGTTTCCGAATGACGCGGGCGCCCCGCCCGCGCTGACCCCGGCCGCGGATCCGCCGCCGAGCGGGAATGGGGTCTTCAAGCGGTCTTGGGCCGAGATCTTCGTCGATGCCGGCGGGGGCGTGCTGCCCGCACCCGGGGAGCCCGCTTCGAGCATGGAATGCGGCAACTTCCGCGCGGAGCTGTGTTCGGCGCTCGGGGAGTCCGCGGCCGAAGGTGCGCTGACCCCGGAGCTGCAGCAGCTGATGGAGGCCTCCAGCCCAGCCTCGGTGCTCGACCGGATCACCGCCCCCACACTGCTTGTCCAAGGCGAAGGCGACACCCTGTTCCCGCTGTCCGAGGCCGATGCCAACGCCCGGGGCATCGCGGCGAACGGCACCCCGGTGAAGATGATCTGGTACAGCGGCGGCCACGGTGGCCAGACCACGAAGGGCGACACCCGGCTACAACTCGAAGAGCTCAGTGCCTGGTTCGACTACTACCTGCGCGGTGAGGGTGACCAGCCGGACAACAACTTCACCTACTCGCTCTTCCAAGGCGACGGCACCGCCCGCAGCGGCACCCCGCCGGTCCAAGAATCTGTCGATGCCTACCCCGGCCTGGGTGGTGGGGCTGCTGGGGTCGCGCGTACCGACATCGCGCTGACCGGCGACCCCCAGGACATCCTCAGCCCGTCAGGGGGTACGCCGGCGGCCCTGTCCGCGCTGCCCCCTGGATTGGAGCTCGACGAGGAGAATCCTCAGTCTGACGAAAATCCCATGGACATCCCCGGTCAGACCGCGGTCTTCGAGAGCGCCGCGTTCGAGTCGGACATGCAGGTGCTCGGCGCACCGGTGATCGACGTCCAGATCGCCTCGTCCACCGGTGACGCGGTGGTCTTCGGCAAGGTCTACGACGTCGGCCCGGACGGCACCGCCAGCCTGCTACGGGGCCTGGTCGCGCCGATCAGGCTCACCGGGCTGGCGGAGTCCCTGGACTCAGCTGACCCGGTCACTCTGACGTTGCCCGCCATCGCCCATGTCTTCCCGGCCGGGCACCGGATGCAGGTCGCCCTGGCAAGCACCGATCAGGTCTACGAACTCCCGACCGACGAACGGACCTATCAGGTCATGCTGTCCTCCGGCACGGTCGGCGTTCCACAGGGCGACGGTGTGGTGGTGGCCAGCAGCGGCAAGGGTGCCCCGCCGGTCCGCCTCTTCATCATCATCGGGGTGGCCGTGCTGGTCGTCATCGCGATCGCGGCCGGGATCGTGACCCTGCGCCGCAAGCGCCGAGGGACGCCTAGCTGGTCATAGCTGGGGGGTCATCCCCTCAATGCTCGACCACTGGGCGACTGGTCGCCGGGATGAACCGGCCGCGCCGGCTTGATGTACCTACCTACGTGCCGCGCTGGCTCCGTACGCCGGACTGAGCGACCTCGATCGGCGGCTGCTGGGCTTGTCCCCCGCCGCCCATGGCCGAACTGCCGTTGCCAGATCCGCCTGATGACGGCCAATCCGCATCGCGGGCAGGCACTCTCGCCATGGCCGGGGAGGTGTCGCCGTTGCGTTCGGAGGTCGTCTGCCCACGGCTGGGCTTGCCTCTCCTGGTGGAGTCGAAGTCCAGCTCTTCGCGAGGGTTGGGGTCCGACTCGTACTGGTACCCGTAGCCGTAGCCATAGCCATAGCCATAGCCGCCGCCGCCCTTGCGGGAGACCATGTTCAGGACTGTTCCCACGACTCGCGCGTCGATCCCGTGCAGGATGTCGGCTGCGGCCCGGAGTTGGTCCCGCTTGGTCGAGCCGTAGCGGGTCACGATCACCGCCCCATCAGCCAGCACCGCGAGCACGGCTGCGTCAGTGACCGGCAACAGTGGCGGCGCGTCGATGATGACGTAGTCATGCGTCTTGCGCAGTGCGGTCAGCAGCTCGCCCATGTGGTCGGAACCGAGCAGTTCGCTGGGGTTGGGCGGATGCGGGCCGGCGGCGAGCACCGACAACTTCCCGTCACCGTAGGGCTGGAGCAGCTCGTACAGCTCGGCCTTGCCGGCCAGCACGTTGGTCAGGCCGGCGCCGCCGACCATCTGCAGGTAACGCATGACTCGCGGGCGGCGCAGGTCGGCCTCGATCAACGCAACCCGCAGGCCGGACTGGGCCAGCACGAGGGCCAGGTTGACCGCAGTGGTGGTCTTGCCCTCCCCGCTGACCGAGCTGGTGATGACCAAGACGCGCGGAGGCGCATCCACGCTGACGTACTGGAGGTTGGTACGGATCTGGCGATATGCCTCACCGGTCAGCGACTGCGCATTGAACTGGCTGGCCAGCGGCTTGTCGGCCATTGCGGCGTCGTACAACACGCCACCCACCGACGCTGCCCCGGTCAACTCTTCGATCTGTTTGGTCGACTTGACCGTGTTGTCCATGAAGTGTCGCGCCAGCGCAAGGGCGAGGCCGATCAGCAGGCCGAGCAGCCCGCCGAGCGGAAGCAGCAGGTACGGATCCGGCGCCACCGGCTCGCTGGCCATGCCGCCCTGCTGAACCTGGGTCACCTTGAACGGCGGGCTGGGGATCACCGTCGTCACTACTCCGTTGGCGTCCTCGCTGATGGTCGGGTCCGGGCTTTCCACCTCCCGGACCACGTCGACGAACCGCACGGCCATGGTGTTGGCGATGAGTTGGGCTTGGGCCGGCGAGACGTTGTTGACGGTGATGCTGATGATCACGCTGTCCGGGTTGGCCAGTACCTCGATCTGCTCGACCAGCTCCAGGGGGGTGGCGCTCAGATCCAACTCCTCCCTCACACTCCCGAGGAAGTCGCTACCGACGAGCAGTTCGGCGTAGGACACGACGGTTCGCTGAGCAGCTATGCCGCCCTGCGCCGTGCCACTGATCTCGGCACTCGAGTTGGACACATAGAGTTTGGAAGTGGAGGAATAGACCGGCGGAATGAGTAGGCAGGCCACCCCGGCCAACGTTAGGAACAGCAGGATAGAGGCCCAGATGAGCTTCCAGTGCTGCCGCAGGACCCGCAAATACTGACCGAGTTCCACTAAGCGCCACTCCTCTGTTCGGGGCTTGGTCTCAGCGCGGCCTCAGCGGGCACGCAGACCAATCCCCGGTTTCCAACGGCCGGGCAGCCGCTGATCGAACTGTTCGAGGTTATCAAGGCATTCCCCCACCGCTCAGGGTGGCTAAGAGA
>JACCUM010000458.1 GCA_013811805.1 Geodermatophilaceae bacterium
GTTCGCGGCTCGGCTCCTTCCCGGCCAGACGGTCGCCGTGTGGCGGTCTGCCGCAACCGCTTTGGCAGCAGCGTGGGGGCTTCACTCGGTCACCGTGGCCGCCTGCGGTCACGACAGCGTCAGCGCAGAGCTGTGGGCAGACGATCCACTGGCCAAGGCGGTCGTTGGTTGGGAACGGGCACCCGCTCGATCGTGGCGGGCGGATGATCCGGTCCTCGTAGGGGTGGATGTGCACGGCGGTTCGGTCGCCGTGGATTTCACTGAGCCGACACACTGGATCGTCCAGGGCCAGACACGGTCGGGCAAGAGTTCGCTGATGTATGCGCTGCTTGGTCAGCTTTCAGTGTCCTCCGCCGTCGTGGTTGCAATGAGCGATCCGACGGGGATCCTTGCCTCGGCGTACGCCGGTACACGTCATGCCGCGTGGCAGGTCGGTGGACTGGATGACGTTGCGGCGCACGCCGCCCTGCTGGATCGGCTCATGGAGCTGATGGTGTCCCGGACGTCGATGTTGCTGGCGGGCCGCTCGGACAAGCTCGTGGAGTTCACACCTGATCTGCCGTTGATGGTCTTGGTGCTTGAGGAGCTTCCGGGGCTGATCTCGGCGGCTGTGACCGATGACCGGCTGAATGCTCGGCGAGCGGTTGATCGGGTCGCCGATCGCATCTCGGCTGCTCGCGGTCGGCTCATTGCCGAGGGTGCCAAGGTCGGCATCCGGGTAGTGATGCTGTGCCAGCGGGCGGATGCGTCGATCCTCGGCGGTTTCGACAGGTCGAATGTGGCCACTCGGCTGACCCTTCGGGTGGACAGCTCCGAAGCGGTTCGGATGCTCCATCAGGAAGCCCCTCCGGACTTGCTGCAGGCGCAGCTGACGGCACCGCCGGGCGTCGGACTCATTGAAGGTCCGGGCCTGGCGCTGCGCCGGATCCGGACTCCACACGTCAGCTATGCCGACTACCTCGACGCCGTCGAACGCGCCTCGGCCGAGGGTGTGAGCAGCGATGACTAATGCCAGCGTTGAGTTGTGGTCAGAGATGGAGGCTGCCAGCACCATCGGCGTGTCCGCGAAGTCTCTGGCTCGGTGGCGCAAGGGTGGCGTAGGCCCGGCCTACCTCCAGCTCGGTCGCAAGGTGCGCTATCGACCTGGGGACGTGGCGGAGTGGATCGCCAGCCAGGTCCAGCACCCACTAGGAGCAGCCTCGTGATCGTCCAACGGAGATTGAAGGACGGCACACCGCGGTATCTCGTGCGGTATGAGACGCCACTGGGCCGCGAGGTTGCTAGGACGTTCTCTCGCCGCGCGGATGCCGAGGCGTGGGAGCGGTCGGTCAAAGACTCGGGCAGATCGGGCAATTGCCTGCCAGCGCCCAGATCGGCGCGGACGCGAACGGTCACCGAGTTGTGGACCGATGTGCTTCTTACCCGAGGGAGTCGTTGGGAGGCGCGGACTCGGGCTCGCTACGTCGAGTTGTTCCGACTCCATGTCGAGCCTCATCTCGGGCGAGCGAAAGCGTCGGCTGTCACTGCGCGAGACGTTCGGCTGTGGGTGCAAACGCTCACAGCGCGTGGGCTAGCGGCTTCGACAGTCGCGCAGTGCGTTTCGGTCCTGTCGGCCGTGATGATTGATGCGATCGAAGTCGGCATCCGGTCGGAGAATCCATGTGCGGGCGCACGTCCGCGAGCCATTGCGCCCGAGGCTAGGAAGGCCCTGACCGCTGCCGAGGTCACGGCTCTGTTGGGCGAGACGCCCTGGCCCGACCGGGTCGTGTACCTGCTGGCGGTGACGACCGGCCTGCGCTTCGGCGAGTTGGCTGGTCTGAACGTTAGCGACGTGGACCTGAGTGGGCAGCTCCTCCATGTCCGCCGAGTGGTCGTGGAAGTGCCACACGAAGGCCAACAGATCAAGCCGTACCCCAAGGGTGGCGCCACGGCTCGACGAGCAATCGGACTGCCGGAAGCTGTCGTTCAGATGCTTACCGAGCACTTGAGCGGTCGGCAGTCCGCCGACCCGCTGTGGCCGAACCTCAATGGCGGCAGACAGTGGTACGGACTGGCATCGCGGTGTTTGCGGGCGGCCTATAGTAGAGCCCGGATCACAGAGGCCAGCGGCTTCCACACGCTGAGACGAACCGCGGCCACCCTGGCGTTGCAGAAGGCAGCCAGCATCCGAGACGTACAGGCAATGCTGGGCCATAAGAGCCCAGTCATGACCCTGACCCGCTACGCACAGGCCGACGTAGACCAGCAGCGAGCCGCCACCGGCCGCGTAGCCGACACGATCCTGACGGCGGCACCCGGACAGAATCCGGACAAGACGCCCAAATCCAGCACGCCATCCACCGAAGGCTGAGAGCGAAACAGCCGTCTGAACTGCGTCGATGAATAGTGGGCCCCACGGGAATCGAACCCGTAACCCGCGGATTAAAAGTTCGCTGCTCTGCCAATTGAGCTAGAGGCCCGGTCGCGGTCCGACGAGTTGCCTGCTTACCCGTGTCACCCTCGTCGTGCCGCTCGAGTACCCAGTATGCCCGGGCTAATTAGGCTCCTTCGATGAACCTCAGCCCCGACGAGGTGTTGACCACGACCCGGGCGGTGCGCAAGCGCCTGGACTACGACCGTCCGGTCGACCCGGAACTGATCAAGCAATGTTTGACGATCGCCCTGCAGGCGCCGAGCGGAAGCAACCGACAGGGTTGGCAGTTCGTGGTGATCGGCGATCCCGACGTACGCGCAAGAGTGTCGGCGCTGTACCGCGAGTCCTTCGCGGTCTACGCGGCAACGCCGGCCGCCGGCGGTAGCCCGACGACCGAACAGCGCCGCGACGACGTTCGCAGCTCGGCGCAGTACCTGGCCGACACGATGCACCGCGCTCCGTACCTGCTGATCCCGGTCGCTGAGGGCGGGCCGAGCGGCTGAGCAGGACCGAACAACAGGCCGCCTTCTGGGGTTCGGTCACGCCTGCACTGTGGAGTTTCATGCTGGCTGCCCGTGCCCGTGGGCTCGGAACCGCTTGGACCACACTGCATCTCGTGTACGAGAAGGAGGTCGCCGACATCCTCGGGATCCCGTATGAGCGGTACACCCAGATCGCCTTGACCCCCATCGCGCACACGATCGGAACCGACTTCAAGCCGGCTGCCCGCGAGCCCCTGGAGTCAGTTACCCATTGGGATCACTGGTAGCTCAGGCCGGGCAAATCATTGACCTTGGTCTTCCGGTGGCCTAGCTTTCCTCTAGACCTCTAGAAGAGTTGGCCCCGAAGTGACCCGACTGCGCGCAAGGCTCGAGTCCGCCCGCCTTGAAGGTCGGGCCGTGGTGGTCGGCTACCTTCCCGCCGGCTTCCCGGATCGGGCCGGCTACCGAACTCTTGCCAAGCGCGCGTTCAGCGCGGGAGTGGACGCCCTCGAGATCGGACTGCCGAGTCCGGCGCCGGCCACCGAAGGCGCGACGATCACCGCGGCCCTCCACCGAGGCCGCAGCGAAGTGGACGGGCTCGAGGATGCGCTCTGCCTCGCCGCCGCTGCACGGGTACGCGCCGAGGACGCACTCATCGCCGTGGCCTACGACGCCGTTGTCGAGGAGTTCGGAATCGATGACCTGCTGGATAGCTGCCGCGCCGCCGAGATCGACTCGATTCTGCTGCCCCAACAGTCGATGGACCGCCAACTCGAGATCTCCCGCCTCGCCGAGGCCAAGGAGATCGACCTCGTGTTCTTTCTTTCTCGGCGTGCCGAGATCGAGCAACTGGTCGACGGAGGTCCACACGACCCGATCATCTACGTGCAATCGGCGACCCAGCACACGGGCAAGGCCTTCAACGCGGACACTGCACTCGAGCGCCTCGTCGATGTCCAGTCCGCATTCGGCGAGCAGTCGGCCCGGGTTCTGGTCGGGTTCGGGATCGCCGCACCGGCAGACGTACGAGTCCTCGTACGCGCCGGCGCCGATGGCGTCGTGGTCGGGACCGCCCTGGTGGAAGCGGGCGGCCAAGGCGCTGACGACCTCGCGCAGCTGGTACAGGAACTTCGGGTGGCAGCCGTTGCCGACCACAGCAGTCCGGCCGGACGGCAAGCGTGACCGAAACCAGGCGCTGGCAACCCAGCCAGTACCAGCCGGCGCACAGATCCCACGTGCCGAAGTACGTGTCGATCTATCGCGATCTCAAGACCGCCATCTCCGGGGGGGACCTCGTGCCTGGCGAGCCGCTGCCGTCCCAACGGGAGCTCTCCCAGGGCTACGGCGTCACGCTGATGACGCTGCGCCAGGCGCTCACCCTCTTGGCCGACGACGGGCTGGTCAACACCGAGCACGGCCGCGGAACGTTCGTCGCGGACCGCCCATACCGGCTCCCACTCGGACCGCTGGGCAGCTTCGCGGAGGAGATGCGCCGCTCCGGACGCCGACTACGTACCGAGGTACTCGACTACGCCCGCATCCGTGCACCGGCCGCGGTCGTCGCCCGGTTGTCGCTGCGCAGCGAATTGGCCTTTCGGCTCGTCCGATTGCGGCACATCGACGACCGCCCGCTGCTCTTGCAGACCTCGTACCTGCCGCTGTCGCTGGGCAGGCGGTTGCAGATCGAACAGCTTGCCGACCGGTCGCTGTACGCCGTGCTCGACGAGGATCTCGAGGTGCCAGTCGCCCGCGCCGTCGAGTCCATCCAGGCCATCTCGTTGACAGCTGAGGACGCAGAGACTCTGCAGCGCAGCGTGCATCAACCCGCTCTGCTCAGCAACCGGCTTACCTACACCGACGGTGACCGCCCGATCCTCGATGACCGGGCGATCATGCCGGGTGACAGCGTCGTGATCTCGGCCGAGCGCCGCCCGGACGACGTCCAGGTCAACTTCATCTTCAGCACCGATCTCGCCACCGAGACCGGCCCGAGTTCGACAAGCCCGAGTTCGACAACACCGTCAAGGAGCCCGATGTGACCAGACCCCGTCCGCGTACCAGAGCGATGGCAGCGCTCGTTGCTGTCGGCGCCCTCATCCTCTCCGGCTGCTCGTCCGCAGAGGACAGCGGCGGAGGCAGTGGCGGGAGCGGTGGAGACAATGCACGGGAGACCTACACCGTCGGTATCGACGTCGCGTTCCACCCCATCTTCGACTACGTCATGGGACAAGCCGAGGAGTACTTCGGGGACAAGGACTATGACGTCGAGTTCCAGGTCCTGGACGCGACCACGCAGGTTCCCGCCTTCGGCGCTGGTGACCTCGACGTGATGACCACTGTGCCGTCGTTCATGCCGCGGGTGAAGG
>JACCUM010000459.1 GCA_013811805.1 Geodermatophilaceae bacterium
TCTTCACCCGCCACATCGGACGAAGGCCGACCGATTACCGCAGCGCATTTCGACGCCGCGGTGTCCCGCCAGCACCCGTACTATTGCCGCCCTCATTGTGATCCACATACGAGAACCTGATCAAGGACTCTGGGCGGACCGCGCACCGCTCAGATCGGCGTCGCAAGCCGTTCCGCTTGCGTGCACCGCCTCGCTCGGCCCAGGTGACGACGCACCTCCGAACGCTGGCGGTGTCAGCTCTGCACGAAATGCCCCCTACTCTGGGCTTGTAGCAGCGCCCTCGATACGCGTTGCGGCGCCCAGCTCTGACCGTCGAACGAGGACCACCAGATGCGCTCGTCGCCCTCGATCCCCTTCCAGGCCGCGTAGAGCCGCTCGTTGAAGACGGCCAGCGCTAGGCCGTTGCTCGTGCCGACGTTCGCGATTTGCTGCTGCGGCGCCCAATTCTGACCGTCAAAGGAGGACCACCAGATGCCGCGGTCACCGAGCATCCCTTTCCATGCCGCCAACAGAGCCTGCCGGAACACGGCGAGACCGACGGGTCGACCCATTGCCGCTGCGCTCGACTTCAGCGGGTACCCTCCGGCCCCCGTAAGAGCGCACTCGCCTTCGCCGGATAGGCGATCGTCGAAGAACTCAGTCACGTGGAACTCGGTGCTGCTGCCTAGGCCGCCGCCCGCCCTTCGCCACGAGTAGAGGATCCCGGCTTCGCAACCCTGATAATCGGAAACGAACAAGAACCCGTCTTTGTGCACCCAGTCGAAGTTGTATTGCCACGCGTGACCATGGCGCGTGCATGTGTCCGCCCACTCCCAAGGCCACGGACCTGGGCACCAATACTTGTGATCGTGTGAACTAACGCGGGCATTTCAATATCCTCCTTTGTGCCCTGGCGGCCTCGATCGATTGCCCTGATTCTGCCGTCTTCCATCGAACGCCGATCTGGAGCGAGGCCCGCCAAGCGAGCACAACACCCAAAGGTACCGGCAGATGGGGCGATCACGGCCGCGGCAGGTGCGGATCTGCTCGTTCCAACACGCCGACGCAGTCGTAGAAGCAACCGGTGGCCGCGCGGGCGCAACGGAGCCTTCTCCGGGTCGCTGGCGAGCACCACGCGCGCGCCTCGCTGTTGATCGACCACGATTGGACCTTCATGCATGTGTCGCCGTCTGCCGCCCGGCCAAGCGTCGCTGCCCGCGCCAGAAGCCGATCCTCGTGCGAGGACCGGTCAGGCCGGCCGCCGCGTCCCTGGAGCCGCAAATTGGCGCCAGGCAAACGGTCCATATCTGAGACGGTCGCGTGAACTGGGCGGGTCCGACCGACAGTTCCTCGTCGCGTGGGTCGGGTGGGCGCACGGGCCGGAAAGGTGGCCGCGCACGCCACGTTCCGATGAGCGGAAATCTGGTAGGATCATTGTCTAAACTTAGTACGCCCATGACGCACGAGGGATGGTGACCGACACGTGGAGATAGCCTGCAACGTCACCCGGCAAGCCCCGATCGCTGCCGAGCTGGTCAATTTGGCGACGCCGCGATGGCGCCAGGGCCGGCCGGTGCGACCGCGTGAGCCGAAGCAGCTTGCTTCTGCCTTTGCCGAACTGGTTGGTGTGCACACCGGAGCCGCGGTGCGTGCCGTACCCGATGCCGGTGAACGTTTGGGCGCGCTGGCGGGGGGCCTCAGACACGCGTTGCTGGCCGAGGATGCTGGCGGGAGGGCGGCAGGCGTCAACGCGTTGATTGAGCGCTACGGTTCTCGGCCGTATCTCACTGAGGATGTCGGTCAGCCGTTCCACCTGCACTTTCACGGCTCGGGTGAGACGGTGATCGAGTCGTTAGGTGGCGAGTTCGCCACCGCGATCGCGTTGATCATCGACGGCTACGGTGCCGACAGGTTTGGGCAGTGCCAGGCGGAACGGTGCGAGGCCGTCTATGTCGATCTCACTCGCAACGGTTCCCGGCGTTATTGCAGCACCCAGTGCACCGCGCGTGCGAAGTCTGCTGCCTATCGCAGTAAGACGCCGAAGACGACCGGGGCTACGGCACCGGCAGCAACCAAACGGTGGCTGGAAGCGACGTGGCCCTTCATCGCTGAACATCTCCCGCCAGCTCCTGCTTCCGTGCTCGAGATCGGGTGTGGCAGATTCGGAGGTTTCGTTCCGGCACTTCAACTGGCCGGATACCAGGCCCTCGGCGTCGACCCGGAAGCGCCCCAAAGGGGGCCCTATCAGCGCGGCACCTTCGAAGAGTACGAGCCACCGACCCCGGTTCATGCGATCGTGGCCTGCACCTCGCTGCACCACGTCACCGACCTGCACGATGTGCTCGACCATGTCGAGTCGGCGTTGCAGCCCGGCGGTGTGTTCATCGTCGTGGAGTGGGCGCACGAGCGTTTCGACGAGGCGACCGCCACCTGGTGCTTTGACCGATTGGCCAATGACAGCGAAACAGGGTGGCTGCTCCGCCACCGCGAGCTGTGGAACGCCTCAGGTCACGACTGGTCCTCCTACATCGCAGCCTGGTCCGTGCACGAGCGAATGCACGCCGGTCACGAAATTACTCGCGCGCTGAGATCACGCTTCCAGACCCGGTTCCTAGGCGAGGGCCCGTACTTCTTCTCGGACCTCGACAATGTCAGCGAGACCGACGAGCAAGACGCCATCGACACCGGCCAGATCCAGGCAACCGGAATCCGATACGTCGGACACAAACCGCGTTAATCGAATGTCTGACCAGCGAGCAAGTGACACACTAGCCGGTAGCGCGCCGGATCAGCGACTGGGCTGTCCGAAAGGATTCCGCAGGCGGATACGGCGGCTGGTATCGATCACAGCGACCGCATCGGTGATGAAACCGCCCTCGGACATGACCTGCCAGAACCGCTGCAACAGATCCGGACGGATGAAGATCGAATACTCAGCCACAGACAACACCCAACCAGTAGATGTTGCGATCACCGCGAGAACCCAAGGATCGGCAATCGGAACACTAGTTCCGCCTACTTTGCACCTCAGGCCAGGGCGCTGGACCGAGCCCAACGCCGGTGTCGGACCCTTGTTCCGCGTTCAGACTCCCGACGCGACGGCTGGTGCGGCGACCTGTCGGCTGGGTCTCTTATCGATCATGACTATTTCGCCCTTATGATTGATCTATGCCCACGGTCATCGATTGCACCAGCGCCCACCATTTCGTGTGGGGCGGGATCTGCGACGGATGGCGTCTCCTCGACCGCGAAGACCTGTCTGTGATCGAAGAACTCGTCCCGGCGGGCGGCGAAGAAGAATGGCACGTGCATGCCCGCGCGCGACAGCTCTTCTACGTGTTAGAGGGTTCGGCGCTCATGCGCACCGAGGAGGGTGACGTGCAGCTTGACCGCGGAACCAGCGTGGAGATCGAGCCTGGGGTCGCACACACGTTCGCCAACTCGGGGTCGGGCGACGTGCGACTTCTCATCATCAGTTCACCGGCATCACGGGGTGACCGGACGACGGTACCGGGCCGAGACTGACGCTCCCTTCGAAGGTCGTCGGCTGCGGGTCGCAGCTACGGCCCGGTAGGGCAGGGCGGGAGGTCCGGGCGGACACGGCGCTCAGGGCCGTGTGGTCGGTCTCGCCCAACGCAAGTCTGGTCCAATCGACCAGCTGACGCCGGTCCACCGAACGCGTAGCCTGAGGGCGTGAGCCTGCCCGACCTTCCCGCCTTCCCCACCTCGCGGCCGCGTCGCCTGCGCCGCACCCCGGCGCTGCGC
>JACCUM010000105.1 GCA_013811805.1 Geodermatophilaceae bacterium
CTCCGCACCAGGGCGTACGTGGTTCGCTCGGCGAGCGCCGCATAGCGGCCGCACGCGTCGACGATCGATCTGAACTCTGTGTCGGAAACCTCTTCCATGACAGATACATCGAATCCCTTTTGGCCAGCCTGCTGTTGCCAACTCCCGAGCCGTACGATCTTGCGTCCATTTCAGTCGCCTCCCATGACTCAGCGACTCCGATGACCTCGCCAGATGATCTTGGGACTCGCACTTGGCCATGGGTTTGGGGAGCCTGCTGTCGATGCAAACCGTTGTCAGGGTTCCTTGACATTTCTTGTACTGTCAGGCTACCCTGACAGGGTGGAGATCAGGGACAGCGCCCGCAAGCGCGGTCACCAGGACTCGGACATGTTGCACGCGGTACGGCACGCCCTCGCGATCTTCACCGTCCCCGGCCAGGACGTCACCATGTACCTCGGCCCCGCGCACTCCGGGACCCTCCTGGAGGTCGGTGTCGCCGGCGCAGACGGCGACAACCCGCGGATCATCCACTGCATGAACCTCCGCAAAGCGTTCATGCCGATGCTCCCCCAAGGTGATGTCAGATGAGCACCAAGACCAAGCCGGACCTGGAGTCCGCGCTCGACAACCTCGACCACGACACCGTTGAGGTCATAGACCCCAAAGAACTACGACAGATCGCGCAGGCCGTCGACTCGCTGACCGACGCGCAGCAGACGGTGCAAGACGCGGTGGTAGCCGCCCACCGGGCCGGCTACTCCTGGGGGAAGATCGCCATCGCCCTCGGCGTGAGCCGCCAGTCAGCCCACGAGAAGTACAGCATGCTGACCAACTAGACGACTCACCAAGTGTTAGTGACGGCGCTGCTGCCCACAACCGCGGCATCGGCACGAACGCGGGTCGTAGCGGCCACCTGTGCGGCGCTGAGGCGCCGGCGGCCTTGTTGGAGTCGGAGTAGCCGAGCATCACCTCCTGCACCTCCCCGCGCAGCGACACCAGCTGACGGTAGGAGGGATCGCTGAACAGGGCCTCGAGGATCGTGTCCGCGTGCTCGAGTTCGGCCGATGTCTCGAGCAAGGGGACGAACCCGATCCGGGCCACGCCCTCGGCGAGGTCGACGGCCCGGCATGCCTGCCCAGCACTACCGCGGCCAGGACGTCGTCAGCCCCCTGGGTCATCGACACGATGTAGCTCTCGACGGCTTGTGGCCCGAAGGTGTCGAGCACCTGAACAATGGTGTCGAAAACCGCTGCGGTCCTTGCGCCTTCGGCATCCAGCGGCAGCGGCTGCTCCGATGACACGCGCGGCTCGGCCAGCTCCGTGGACAGTGCCGCGAGGCGGTCGACCCGACTGAGGTCGGCGTAGGCGGACGACAGCTCCCCCGTACGGTGCAGCAGCTGACCTACGGCATGGTGGTGCTTGGCCGTGTGCTCCCGTACATCCATGGTGGCAAGCAACAGACCGGTACTCGCGGCCGTGCGCAGGAGCCGGTCGAGCCCACCAGCGGCCAGCAACTCGCCCTGGTGCACGCGGACCGAATCGTGCAACAGCAGCAGGTCCTGCTGCAGATCCTCGCCGTCCCGGTAGTCGCGGCCTGGCACATGCGGGAGGCCGCCTTGCATTCGACTGAGGGTGAGTTGCAGCCGGGCGTCGACCTCGGCGGGCAGGTCGGTCAGGGCACCCGCCTTGGCCCGGCCGCGCACCATTTCGACCAGGTCCAGCAGCTCCTGTCCCCTCGCTGCGCACGAGGGTCTGACCCAGCAGGGTCGTCAGCAGCCGGATGTCCGCTCGCAGGACATCATCCACGCCCGCGTGGGCTCGGGGCGCGGCCGGGGTTGTCACGGGACGATCGTCTCGCATCCATGGCTGGCACCGGGTGACCTGAGGAGCAGTTTGAGGTGACTAGCCGTCCGCGCTCGGGGCTGCCGCGGCGAACGGGCTCGAGCCGATCCACGTCGGGAACGCGCGGGTCAACGGCGGTGGGCCCTCGAGGATTAGGCGGCCGGCGCGGACAGCTTCGGTGTAGTTCGTCTTTCTCAAGTGGATGTCTAACAGGCATGCAGAGTCGGTGCGGGCGATGATGTCCTCGATGTACCCGACACCTCTTGTGCACAGCTCAGCAGTCGGCCTGCGCAGCAACAGCCAGTACTGCTCGGCCGGCCGATCCTGCATGTCGAAGCGCACGACGACAGTCCGGTCCGGCAGCTTGTTGACGTCTACGAGCTTGGTCGTCGCCCACAGGACGTAGGCCGGGTCCAGGTGATGCGCCTGCACTTCCAGCCAGCGGGCACCCCACTGCCCCATTGCGTCGCACACCCCTTTGAGGTCCCGGCCCTTCTCGGTGAGCCGATACCGCCGCCCGCGTCCCGACGGGCTGGACTCGCAATCGACGATGCCGTGCCTGTGCAGGGCGTCGAGCCGCTGGGCGAGCAGTGCGGTCGAGATCCCCGGCGCGCCCTGCCGGATCTCGGTGAACGTGCGGCAGCCATTGAGCAGGTTCCTGACGATGATCGGAGTCCACCGCTCCGCGATCAGCTCTGCCGTACGGGCGATGGGACAGTACTGACCATAGGTGCGCATGCACCGAAGCCTGCGACCCCGCCGGCCTGCGCGCAACTTCAGTTTCTGATATTGCGGCAGCCTGCCGCGCACGAGATGGTGCTTTCCATCGAGGCCGACACAGGGTCTGGCCCGTCCCACGGAGGGTGGGTGATGAGGATGATTCTCCCAGGTCAGGCCTACACGGTGGCACCGGGCGAGGGCCGGATCGCCAATCTCGGCGTGACGCAGATGCGGGTGCTCGCGGCCGGCGAGGAAGCCACCGGGCGCGCCTTCACACTCGCGGAGTTTGCGGGCGGGCCGGGTGTCTGGACAGTCCCGCATATCCACCGGAGTATGGAAGAGTCGTTCTTCATCCTGGACGGCGACTTCACGTTCACCGTGGCCGAGGAGGAGATCTCAGCTGGGCCAGGCTCGTACGTGCTGGTTCCGCGAGGCACCAGCCACCTCCTCGCGGCTGGGACTGCCGGCGGCAGGCTGCTGGTGTTCATGGTGCCTGGCGGGCTAGAGGACATGTTCTTCGAACTCAGCCGTCTGGCGCCGGACAGCCTCCGCGACCCGGAGGTCCGATTGGCCATCTCCGCCAAGTACGACTCCGTTCCGGTGTGAACCGGGTACTCGTCGGCGTCTGCACCGAGCGAGTGTCGTGGTTGGCTGCCGGTCCCGATCCGAGGTAGAGCGCGCCTAGCCCACGCCTAGCCCCGGGATGCGGCCGCAATCCGAGGTAGAGCGCGCCTGACCTCGCGGGTCTGGCGGGGACGGTGTCGCTGTGGCGCCGTCACGTTGTCGAGATGCGGTGCAGCGTGGTGGTCATCACGTCGAGGGCCCTGGACAACTCGTCGTCTGTCACGCCGCCGAAGCCGATCACCAGCCCGGTCAGTCCGGAGGCTGCGGCTGTACTCGGCCAGCGACGGTACGTCGAAGCCTGCCCGCCAGCACGCGTCGCGGACCGCGTCGGCGACCGGTCCGGGCAGCGGGAGGGTGAGGAACATGCCGGCGGGCGGGGCACCGATCGTCCCGAACGGCGCGAGCGCCTGGGCCACTACGCGGCTGCGCTCGGCGTAGACGCGGCGGGCCGACCGGACCAGCTTGTCCAGATGCCCTTCGCGCAGCATGGTGAGAAAGGCGCGCTGGGCCGGCCAGGGCGGATGATCGTGACGGGCGGCCCGCCGTTGCGTGATCGCGGAGACCAGGTCGGCCGGGCCGATCAGCCAGCCGATCCGCAGCCCCGGATGCACCGACTTCGAGGCGCTGCCGAGGTAGACCACCCGATCCCGGTCGAGCGCGGCGAGGGCGGGCAGCGGAGCGACGTCGTACCGGAACTCGGAGTCGTGAGCCGCGTCCAACGAGCGGAGCAACGGCGATCCGAAAGTACAGTCGACGCCGCCGCCTCGCTACCACATGGGACAGCCGCACACTGCCGCAGTTGCGCTAGCCGGCGCAGGCAGCAAAGTTGGCAGCAAACTCACCAAAACCCGTGGGTCGGGTGGACCAGAAAGTAGCAAAAGCCCAGGTCAGATTGGGTGGAGACGAAGGGACTCGAACCCTCAACCCCCGCCTTGCAAAGGCGGTGCGCTACCAATTGCGCCACGTCCCCGAGCTGCGGGCCCCGACCTACCACAGGCCCCGCTGCGCCTCCACCGTACGTTCAGATAGACCGACGGCGGAGACGTCGTGAGTTACCCCACCGGACCGGCACTGCCACCGGCCGGCGAGGTCGGCCGGCTACCGCCGGTCGAGGTTGCCTCGTGCCAGAGGTCAGCCTCGTTGGAGGCGGCGGCCTTCTTGCGGAAAGCGAGCAGACCTCCGACGGCAGCGGCTACGAGCAGCAGCTTCTTCATGGCGAACTCGACTCCTCTCGGCACCAACCTGCGACGCGGTCAAGCACCGCCCGGCCAGGGCATCGACGGCGATTCCGTACGGGTGGTACGGGTGGATCCGGGTCGCCGTTGTGGGCCTGGGAGGACTTGAACCTCCGACCTCATCCTTATCAGGGATGCGCTCTAACCGCCTGAGCTACAGGCCCGGATCGCGGCTCGCCAGGGTACCCCTCGCGCCGTGCCTCGTGCTGTCCGGTCCACCCGCCGACTGGCCGGGAACCGCCAGCCCTCGTCCTCGCTGAGTCAGACGGGCTATTCGCGCTCGGTGAGCGTGACCTCGAGGCCGCCGACCAGGTCCGCGGACAGGTTGTAGATGTAGGTCGCCATCGTGGCCAGCGCGGTGAACAGCACGATGTTGATCGCCCCGATCAGGGCCGCCCCACCGAAGATCAGCCCGGGGGTGACCAACTCACTGGTGGAACCGTCCTCTGAACCGAGCTGACCCCACAACTTGTTGATCTCGTCGAAGACGCTGAGGCTGGACAGGACGCCGTACAAGATCCCTACCGCGACCATCCACACGAAGAACATGACGACCGAGAGCACCAGCGAGATCTTCAGCGCCGACCAGGTATCCACGTGCCGCAGTTGCAGCC
>JACCUM010000473.1 GCA_013811805.1 Geodermatophilaceae bacterium
GATGCCAACTTCTTCCCGTTCCCGTCGATCGACGGCTCCCCGGAGTCGGTCGTCGGTGGTGGTGACATTGCGGTGGCCCTGAGCGACAGCGAGGCTACCCAGGCGCTGCTGCAGTACCTCGCCACGCCGGAGGCGGCCGAGATCTGGGCCGAACTCGGTGGCTACGTGTCCCCGAACGAGAATGTCGACACCTCGGTCTACCCCGATGACACAACCCGGGCGATCGCCGAGGCACTCGTCGGAGCGGGCGACAACTTCCGCTTCGACATGTCCGATCAGATGCCGCCGGACTTCGGTGGCACACCTGGTCAGGGTGAGTGGGCAATCCTCCAGGACTTCCTGGCGGATCCGACGTCGGTCGACGCTACTGCTGCCGCGCTCGAAGCAGCTGCAGCCGACGCCTACGGCGCATAGGGGAGTTTCGTCACATGACTGAGGACGAGCCCGGGTTGCACGACGAGGGCCAAATAGCAACCGCTGGGGGAGCGGCTGCTGTGAATACCCCCGACTCGCAACCCGGGCTCGGCCGCAGTTGGTGGTCGCTGGCCTATTTACTTCCCGCGCTTTTCTTGCTCGCGGTCGTGGTGCTGTACCCGATCCTCTACACGGTCGTGCGCAGCCTGTTCGACGCCAACGGCAGCAACTTCGTCGGGCTCGAGAACTACGGCGACATGTTCACCGATCCGGCAACGCTCATCTCGATCCGCAACAACGCAATCTGGGTCGTGGTAGCCCCGGTCGTGGTGACCACGCTCGGCCTGATCTTCGCGGTGCTCACCGAGCGGATCCGGTGGGCGTCGGTCTTCAAGCTGCTCGTTTTCATGCCGATGGCGATCTCCTTCGTCGCGGCGGGCATCATCTTCCGACTGGTCTATCAGGCCGACCCCGATCAGGGCGTTGCCAACGCGCTGATCGTCTCGGTGCACGACATCTTCGCGGAGTCCTCGGCCTATCCGGGCGCCGGACCCCGCGAGGAAGCCGAACTGTCCAGTGTGGACGGCGGCTTTGAGAGCACTGCCACCTACGGTGTGGGCGACTCCGTCGCCCTGGGCTTGGTGGGTTTCGCGCCCGGTGACGTGTCGCCAGACGCGGTCCCCGCCAGTGAGCCCGCCGCCGGGGACGCGCTGCAGGGCGTGGTGTGGCTGGACTTCGCCGTCGGTGGCGGCGGTGAGGAAGGCGCCATCGACAACGACGAACTCGGGCTGCCCGGCGTGGTGGTCCAAGCCGTACAGGACGGCACGGTCGCGGCCAGCACGGAAACCGGGCCGGACGGTGCCTTCGTCTTCGAGGGACTGGCCGACGGCGACTACACCCTGGCTCTGCCGAGGGACAACTTCCGAGAGCCGTTCAATGGCCTGGACTGGCTCGGGCCGGCACTGATCACCCCGGCGATCAGCGGCTCCTACGTCTGGATCTGGGCAGGCTTCGCCATGGTGCTGATCGCGGCCGGGCTGGCCGCCATCCCGCGCGATGCCTTAGAGGCAGCGCGGGTGGACGGTGCCACCGAGACCCAGGTCTTCCGGCGGGTGACGATGCCCCTGTTGGCCCCGGTACTGGTCGTCGTACTGGTGACGCTGGTCATCAATGTCCTCAAGGTGTTCGACCTCGTGTACATCATCGCGCCCGGTTCAGTGCAGGACGATGCCAGCGTGCTGGCGCTGCAGATGTATCGGGTGTCCTTCGGCGGAGCAGACGACCAGGGGCTGGGCAGCAGCCTGAGCGTGTTGCTCTTCCTCCTGGTACTGCCGGCCATGGCCTTCAATATCAGACGATTCCGCCGGGAGCAGTCATGAGCCAAGAGGGCGGCAGCACCGCAGTGAGCGCAGCGAGCGAGGCGGACCGGTCATGACGGCGACGATGGAGCGGCCATCCGTTCCGCAGGAGGAACTGGCCCGGCAGGCTCTCGGTGCGCCACGCCGAGGTGTGGCCAGCCGGATCGCGTCGAGGACCGGCGGAGGGTTCATCCAGGTCTTCCTCGTTCTGATCGCCATCTTCTGGACAGTTCCAGCGATCGGGTTGTTCGTGTCGTCACTGGTGGGGGCGCAGGACAGCGGCAGCGGCTGGTGGACGTTCCTGCTCGAGCCGGCCCAGCTCAGCCTGGACAATTACTCGAATCTGCTGAGCAACGACGATCTCGTCGGCTCCTTTCTGAACACCGTGCTCATCACGGTCCCCTCCACCCTCGGTGTCGTCCTGGTGGGCTCGTTGGCGGCATACGCCTTCGCCTGGATGCAGTTCTGGGGGCGAGACTGGATCTTCCTCATCGTGATCGGCCTACTTGTAGTCCCAGTGCAGGTCGGCCTCATCCCCGTCGCGGAACTCTATGGTCAACTCGGGATCTTCGGCAGCATCCCCGGCGTCGTCATATTCCACATCGCCTTCGGGCTGCCGTTCGCGATCTTCTTGCTGCGTAACTTCTTCGCCGGCATCCCGCGCGACCTGCTCGAAGCGGCCCGGATGGATGGGGCCAGCGAATGGACCATCTTCCGCCGGGTCGTGCTGCCGCTCGGGCTTCCGGCGATCGCATCGCTGGCGATCTTCCAGTTCCTCTGGGTCTGGAACGACTTCCTGATCGCGCTGGTTTTTGCCGGTCGTGATGTGCAGCCGCTGACGGTGTTCCTACAGTCGCAGACCCGCCAATTCGGTGAGAGCATCGACGTGCTGGCCCCTGGGGCGTTCTTGTCCTTGATCGTGCCGCTCATCGTCTTCTTCTCATTCCAACGCTACTTCGTGCAGGGAACGCTGGCCGGCTCGGTGAAGTAGCCTTCGGTCCGGCCTCCGCTCCGAAAGAACGTGCGATCAGCGAGGTCGCTAGGGTTGACTGGTCCCCCCCCGTACCGGAGAGAGGCTGCACTGTGTCTGCTGGAGAGATCGCCGGGCTGGTCGCCGCTGGTGCGCTGGCCCTGCTGGTGCTGCTACTGGCCGTACCGATACTCAAAGTGGGCCGCACCCTGGATGAGACGACGCTCGCCATCCGTAAGGCCCATGAGGGCGCCGCTCCGATCCTGGACAACGCCGTGACGACGGTGCGCGCGGTCAACAACAACTTGGAGCGGGTCGACGGGATCACCGCGAACGCGGCCAGCATGTCCAGCAACGCAGCGGCGCTCACGAGTGTGGTCGCCGCCACGCTCGGGGGACCACTGGTCAAAGCGGCCGCCTTCTCCTACGGCGTGCGCCAGGCAGTCAAGGGCCGTCGCGAAGGCCGCCGGGAAGTCGAGCGTTCCTCATCACATGGCCGCCGTCGGCGCGGAGGCAAGCACTGATGCGCCGGCTGTTCTGGCTCGCCCTCGGTGGCACAATGGGTGCCCTGGTCGTCCGTCGGCTCTCAGCAGCCGCGCACAAGCTGACCCCGGGCGGGATCGCCGAGTCGCTGTCGGCGGGCTTGTCCCAACTCGCTGAGGCGATCGGCGACTTCGCCGGGGACGTGCGAACCGCCATGGGTGAGCGCGAGAGAGAACTCCGGGCCGGTGTCGGCCTCGACGGGCAGCTTGGCGCGAAGCCGGAGGACTTCACGGCCTGATGCGCACGGCCGACATCAAGAAGCGCTTCCTCGACCACTTCGAACAACGAGGGCACACCGTCGTCCCCAGCGCCAGCCTGGTCAGCGACGACCCGACTCTGCTGTTCACGGTGGCCGGGATGGTCCCGTTCATCCCGTATCTCACCGGGCAACAGACGCCGCCCTACCTGCGAGCCACCAGCGTGCAGAAGTGCGTGCGCACCCTCGACATCGAGGAGGTCGGCAGGACCACCCGGCATGGCACGTTCTTCCAGATGAATGGCAACTTCTCCTTCGGTGACTACTTCAAACAAGGGGCCATCGAATTCGCCTGGGAGCTGATCACCAAACCCCAGGAACACGGCGGTTTCGGGATCGACCCGGCCACCATCTGGGCGACGGTCTACAAAGACGACGACGAGGCCTTCCGGCTCTGGCAGGAGGTCACCGGTTTGCCCACCGAGCGCATCCAGCGTCGGGGGCTGCTGGACAACTACTGGCATACCGGCGTGCCGGGTCCCGGGGGACCGTCCAGCGAGATCTATGTCGACCGCGGTGCGGAATACGGGCCAGACGGTGGCCCGGTCGTCGACGAGGATCGGTTCTTGGAGATCTGGAACCTGGTGTTCATGCAGGAGGAGCTCAGCGCCGTACGTAAGAAGGATGACTTCGATGTCTCCAGGCCGCTGCCGGCAAAGAACATCGACACCGGTATGGGCATGGAGCGGGTGGCATACCTGTTGCAGGGCAAGGAGAATCTTTACGAGATCGACGAGGTGTTCCCGGTGCTGCAGCGCGCGGCCGAACTGACCGGCCGCGCCTACGGTGCGAACCGCGACGACGACGTACGGCTCCGCGTCATCGCCGACCACGTCCGCAGCGGCTTGATGCTGATCGGTGACGGGGTGCGCCCGGGCAACGAGGGGCGGGGCTATGTCCTGCGGCGGTTGCTGCGCCGTGCCGTCCTGTCGATGCGGCAGTTGGGCTATCAGGAACCCGCTCTGTCCGATCTGCTCCCGGTCTCGCGGGACTGCATGTCCCCGAGCTACCCCGAACTGGCCACCGACTTCGAGCGGATCTCGAGCTATGCCTACGCCGAGGAGGAAGCCTTCCGGCGCACGCTCGTCGCGGGGACCACGATCCTGGACACCGCAGTGCGCTCGGCCAAGTCCTCCGGCGCCGCCAGTCTCTCCGGTGAGCAGGCCTTCGCCCTGCACGACACCTACGGCTTCCCCATCGACCTGACCTTTGAGATCGCCCAGGAAGCCGGTTTGGATGTGGACCAGTCGGGGTTCACCCGTTTGATGAAGGAGCAACGCGACCGAGCCAAGGCCGACGCTGCCGGTCGAAGGTCTGGACAAGCCGACGTCTCGGCCTACCGTGCGGTACTCGACGGCCAGGGCCCGTCGGCATTCACCGGGTACGTCGAGGTGACTCGCGAGGCCAGAGTCGTGGGCCTGTTCGTCGATGGAGCCCAGGTTTCGGCCGCGGGCGCCGGCACAGACGTGGAGATCGTCCTCGATGCGACACCCTTCTACGCCGAGGCCGGCGGCCAGCTAGCCGACCAGGGCCTGATCACCGTGGATGGCGGGTCGGTGACTGTTCACGACGTTCAGGCGCCGATGCCTGGCCTGGTCGTACACAGGGGTCGCGTCGATTCCGGTGAACTTCAGGTGAGTTCAGCTGTCTTCGCGGCAGTCGACATCGGTCGCCGACTGTCCATCTCAAGAGCCCACACCGCTACTCACTTGATACACACTGCTATTCGTCGCGCCCTGGGTGAAAGTGCCACCCAGGCAGGCTCACTCAACGCGCCGGGGCGACTACGGTTCGACTTCGCGACACCGTCTGCCGTGCCGCCCAGTGTGCTGAGTGACGTAGAGGAAGAGGTCAATTCCGTCTTGGCCGACGACCTCGAAGTTCGCGCCTTTCTCACCTCCCAGGAGCACGCCCGCGCGATCGGTGCGATGGCGTTGTTCGGCGAGAAGTACGGCGAGGAAGTGCGAGTCGTCGAGGTGGGCGACTATGCCCGCGAACTGTGTGGCGGTACGCACACCGGCCGCTCGGCTCAGATCGGCCTGGTCAAGTTGCTGTCGGAGTCCTCGATCGGAGTGGGGGTACGGCGACTAGATGCGCTGGTGGGGCTGGACGCCTTCCGCTACCTGGCTCGCGAGCATGTCCTCGTCGGTCAACTGACGGAGCTCTTCAGGGTTCCTGCCGAGGAGGTGCCGGAGCGGGTCAGGCAGACGGTGGAGCGGCTCAGGGTCGCCGACAAGGAACTCGAGAGGCTACGTGGAGCGGGAGCCCGCGCGGGAGCCGCGTCGCTGGCAGAACAGGCCCGCGATGTTTCCGGCGTAGCCTTCGTCGCGGCCGCCCCACCGGGCCTCGCGGCCGGGGATCTTCGTGCCCTCGCCCAGGATGTGCGGGGTCGGTTGGCCGAGGATCGACCGGCAGCGGTGTTGCTCGCCTCCACCAGCGAGGGCAAGGTCGCGCTGGTCAGCGCGACGAACGCACGGGCGCGGGAACGTGGCGTCTCGGCTGCGGATCTGTTGGTCACAGCGGCCGCCGCCGTCGGTGGACGAGGGGGCGGGCGCGAGGACATTGCGCAGGGCGGCGGGATCGATCCGGCCGGCATCCCGGAAGCATTCGCCCGAGCCGAGGTTGTGATCGCGGCGGCCGATCCCGGTTCATGAGCGCCGACGCACCGCGGGAAGGTCGGCGCCTGGGCATCGATGTGGGATCGGTGCGGGTAGGGGTGGCGCTCAGCGACCCGTACGGGCTACTGGCGACACCATTGGTCACTCTGCCGCGTGACCGCGGGGCAGCCGACCAGCGGCGGATCGCTGATCTGGTCCGTGAACACGAGGTCGTCGAGGTGGTCGTCGGACTGCCACTGCACCTGTCCGGTGCCCAAAGTGCAGGTTCACAGGAGGCGAGCGCCTACTCTGTTGCCGTGGCAACGCTGATCGAGCCGGTGCCTGTTCGTCTAGTGGACGAGCGGCTCAGCACCCGGGCAGCCAGCGCAGCACTCGCAGCGCAGGGTCTCGACAGTCGCGCGCAACGGGGCTTGGTGGACCAGACCGCTGCGGCGATAATTCTGCAGACCTGGCTGGACCACTTGGCTCACCGCAGGCAGGAGAGCCCGTGAGCCGAGAGCGTGTGAGCATCGCAGCGAGGAACGAGCTTGACAGAGCGTACGAGGCGGGGCAGTCATGAGCCGGCATCGCGCAGAACCTGACGACGTAGCGCCCCCGACCTCGGACACCGGACCCCTCTTTATCGGACATGACAACTGGCCGCCAGCTCATCCTTCGCCGGCCCCGCCTGCGGGCGACGGATCTCTGTTCGCCACTAACGGAGAACAAGACCGCAGCCACAGTGGTGCCGACAGCCATGTCGCGCACGAGACCAAGCCCGTTCCGGTGTCCGCTGCCGACCTGTTCGACATCGAGCGACCCAGCGCCCATCCGCGGGTCGGGCAGTCCCGGTTCGACGAAGGGCGGTTCGCGGAGCCGCCGAACGAGGCAGCCGTCGACCAACGCCAGATAGTCCACGATTCGATGGCGCAGGATCACGACGTCCAGGACGCGCAGGCTGAGGACGAGCACGTCGCGCAAGAGCACTTCAAAGAAGGACACATCGAGGAACCCGGCAACGACCTCGGCCTGCTTCCCGTTGCACCAGTGGCCGAGGCGGGCCACCGGCGCGGTGGACGGGCCCGGCCGCCCGATCGCAGTGGCCGCAAGCCGCTGGGCATTCTGCTCTCGCTCGGAGTGATCGCCGCGCTGGTCGCTGGAATCTTCTTCGGCGGTCGGGCGATTGTCGGTCTGTTCTCCACCGACCCAGCTGCTGACTACTCCGGACAGGGCAGCGGCGCGGTAGAAATCGAGGTGCCCGAGGGCGCGTCGACGGGGCGGATAGCCGACGTTCTCGCCGGGAGCGATGTCGTGGCCAGCGCCCAGGCATTCTTGGACGCCGCCAGCGGGAACGCCGACGTCATGACCATCCAGCCCGGCTTGTATCAGATGCGCTTGCAAATGAGCGCGGAAGCAGCGGTGGCTCTGATCCTGGACCCCGCGGCGCGGCTGCTCGACCGGGTCACGATTCCGGAGGGTTACACCGTCGCCCGAACACTCGAGTCGCTGGCTGAACAGACCGAGATCCCGCTGGCGGACTTCCAGGCAGTCGCCGATGCTCCGGATCAACTCGGCCTGCCGCCGTGGTCCAACGGACAGCTCGAGGGCTTCCTCTATCCGGCGACCTACGACGTCACCCCGAACAGCACCGCCGTCGAGATTCTCGGAGCCATGGTGGCCCAGTTCAACGACGTAGCCGTGGAAACCGACTTGGAGGCCAATGCCGCTGCTGTTGGTCTGACGCCGTACGAGGTGCTCGTCGTCAGCTCGATGGTGCAGTCCGAGGTCACCCTGGAACGGGAACGGTCGCTGGTTGCCCGTGTGATCTACAACCGGCTGGATCAGAACATCGCGCTGGGGATCGACGCGACGCTGGCCTATGAGTTGGGAATCAACGGTGGGGAGCTGACCACGGAGGCGCTGAACACCGACTCGCCGTACAACACCCGGACCCGCGTCGGACTGCCCCCCACACCGATCAGCAACCCGGGGCAGCCCTCCATCATCGGCGCCCTGCAACCTGCCCCCGGTGACTATCTCTACTACGTCCTGCAGAACGTCGAAGGGGAACACCTGTTCACGGCCAGCTACGACGAGTTCCTCGCGGCCAAGGCCCAGTGCGAGGCCGCCGGTCTCGGCTGCGGCTGATTCCACGGCGATTGCTTTCCGCTGAGACGCCGAAGCGGATGAGACGCCGTGGGTGGATGAACGCCGGATCTGGTGAGGCGCAGTGATGGAGGTCCGCTGCGCAGTCGTCGGCAGCCCGATCGCCCACTCCCGTTCACCGATCCTGCACCGGGCGGCCTACGCCGCCCTGGGCCTGACCGGTTGGACCTACGACCGGGTCGAGTTGCGGGCCACACAATTGGCCGGCTGGTTGTCGGGGCTGGACAAGACGTGGCGCGGCGTCTCCGTGACGATGCCGGTCAAGCAGAGCGCCCTCGACTGCGCCGATTCAGCGTCAGAACTCGCTTCCCTGGTGGGAGCGGCGAATACCCTGCTGCGCACCGAGCGCGGCTGGCATGCTGATAACACCGATGTGGCAGGACTGCTCGGCGCCCTCGACGAAGGCAGGACAGCCGCCGGCCGTGCCGCATCGGCCACGGTCCTCGGGGCTGGCGGTACGGCGTCGGCTGCTGTCGCGGCGCTGGCCGCCCTCGGGCATCAGCATGTGGGCATCGTCGTCCGCGAGCCAACCCGGGCGCACGCGTTGTTCGGGCTCCTCGCGCGGCTCGGGATGACCGGACAACTGTACGGATGGCCCGGGCTGAGGTCGCCAGAGCGCACATTCTCCGGAGAAAGTCACCTCTGGAACGTCGCAGACCGCACCTTCTCCGGAGAAAGACCACCGGCGGACGCACTCTGCGCCGACCTCGTGATCAGCACCGTCCCGGCTGCCGCAACGCGGGCACTTCTGGGTCACCAGTGGCGGGCCGGCCAGACGGTCCTCGACGTGAGCTACGACCCGTGGCCGCCGGCGCTGGTCCAAGCGGCGGCAGCGGGCGGAGCGCAGGCGATCGATGGCGCGGCAGTGCTGTTGTGGCAGGCCGTGCGGCAGGTCGAACTAATCACCGGCCGGCCGCCGCCTGTGGAAGCGATGCGCGCGGCCCTGCTCCCGGGTGGCAGCCTCGCACCACCATGAGCATCGTCAGGTCGATCGCCGACAGTCCGGGAATTCTGGCACTGGGCGCGATCGTGGGGGTCCTGCTT
>JACCUM010000497.1 GCA_013811805.1 Geodermatophilaceae bacterium
GGCGCGAAGAGCGACAAGGCACGCGTCGCGTCTCACGATTGGGACGAGTCATTTGTCTTAAATCAGGGCGGGCTCCGGCTGCAAGCGAAGCTCGTTATAAACGTCCATGCAAACCCCCGCGAGAAGCCGCTGTTCGACAAGCTTAAGCGTACGGGCATATGTCTCGGGGACGTCACAGAGTCCAGCCAGGGAATCATTCTGTATCGGACGGAGGCCGATGCGACGGAAGCCGCGCTCACATCCTTCGAATCGAAGAAGCCCGATGTTGTCGAGATGGGTAAGCGCACTAAATGTAATGCCAGGTAACTGTTTACCGTTCCCGCCGGATTTTGCCCGGCGCGCGTTTCCGGCACAACGTGTAGCGTGCCGGTTCGATGGACGCGCGTACGCCGAGTTCTGACGATCCGGCCGGTCTGGTGCGGGAGCTGCGCGACCGGGTGGCGGAGTTGGAGCGGGACAACGCCGACCTGCGGCGGCAACTCCGAGAATTGCGGGACGAGAAGCCTCCGCCCACTGCGCCGTCGTTGTTCAAATCGTCGCTGCCGCCGGGCCGCAAGGGTAAGAAGCCGGGCCGGCCGGCGGGCCACCCGCCGGCGTTGCGGCCGCCGCCGCCGGAGATTCATCAGGAGGTCGACGTGCCCCTGCCGGCGGGCGAGGGGGACCGATCGGGCGGGTGCCTGTGCCCCGTCTGCCGGGGCGAGTTGGCGGACCTCAAGGATCACGAGCGGGTGGTCGAGGAGATCGCCCCGGCCGCCCCGCGCGTCACCCGCTACCGCACCAAGAGCGGCTATTGCCCGCACTGCGAGAAGCGGGTCGAGAGCCGCCACGCCGAGCAGCCGCCGGCGGCCGACCTGCCCCACGCCCAGTTGGGGCTCAACGCCCTGGTCGCCGCGGCCGCCCTCAAGCACGACGCCGGCCTGCCGTACCGCAAGGTGGCGCGGGTGCTGGCGGACCTGTGCGGGCTGACGGTCAGCCCCGGGGCCCTGCCCAAGCAGGTCCGCCGCCTGGGCGCCTGGCCGAGCGCGCCGGGCGGTTCGTACGACGCCATCCGGGACCGGCTGCGGGCCGGCGCGTACGCCAACGCCGACGAGACCGGGTGGCGGGTGGGCGGGGTGAACCACTGGCTGTGGGCGATCACCAATCCCGACGCCACGCTCTATCACGTCGACAAGCGCCGCAGCGCCGAGGTGGTCCGCGGGTTCCTCGGCGACGACTTCGCCGGCCACCTGGTCAGCGACTTTTTGCCCACTTACGACAAGCTGCCTTACAAGGCCCAGAAGTGCATCCCGCACCTGCTGCGGGACATCGAGCGCTCGACCGCCCGCAGCCCGCCGTTCGCCGCCGGCGGGTTCGGCAAGAAACTCAAGCGGGCGTCCAAGGACATGCTGCGGCTCAAGGGCCGCTGGGACGACTTCGGCGACGACGCGTACGAGATGCGGGCCAGCCGCATCGCCGATCGCCTGGACCGGTTGGCCCGCACCGCGTCCGACGACAAGGACGTGAGGCGGCTGGCCAAGCGGCTGCGCCGCCACGCCCCGGCCCTGGCCGCGTTCCTGCTGGTCCGGGACCTGCCCGGCGACAACAACGCCGCCGAGCGGGCCATCCGCCCGGCGGTGATCATCCGCAAGATCAGCGGCGGCCACCGCGGCGGCTCCACCGCGACGGCCAGCGCGGCGGTGATGAGCGTCCTGCGGACGGTCCGCCAGCAGGGGCGGCACCTCATCGAAACCGTCAAGGGATTGGTCCAAGACCACCTCGCCAACAAGTCTTGCAACCTGTTCACTCCGGCCGCACAGTAGGCGGACGGTAAACAGTTACGAACAGCGTGATGTACTGCGCCGATTTCGCCCCCGAGTTCACGTCCTCCGCGTTGAAGACGACCGTCCCCCGCGCTGCGACATCGGCGGCCACATCCCTCGACGACAGGAGACCGCGAACTGGCATTGCCACGGTGAGGACGAGAAAGACGGCCGCGAGTGCCGCGTTGATGATTCGCGTGCGTTTCATAGGCTGCATAACGGGGCCCACGTTATCCCACAAGCGGTGCGGCCGACATCCGCGTAAAGGCATAAC
>JACCUM010000532.1 GCA_013811805.1 Geodermatophilaceae bacterium
TGCGCCGACTTAGACGCCGGGTGCTCTGATGTCACTGCCCCTGGTGTGGCGGTCCCGTGGGTGCTCATGCGCGGCTCACCAGGTTCCTCTCGCGCCGCCGGCCGCGGTCAGCGCCGGCTCCACTGACCTGCCCGTCCTCGCCGACCCTCCGGACGGCAGTCGCGGGCGGCGAGGGTGCTCATCATGCGGGGGGTCCTGCACGGCGAGAGGGTGCGGTGCGTACCAGACTGGCTCGTACGGCCATTCGCGCCCTGGACGATAGCGCGGGCCGCGGGTACCTCCCCGACCCCAGATCAGGAGTGCCATGACGCCGACCACAGCCGCCGGAGCCACCACGAACACGAGGATCGTTTCCACCACGCTCACGCCGACAACCTAGCGAATCCCCGTCCTGCGTCCCGACTCAGCTCGGTCACCAGACCGGTGGACGTCGATGAGCCCAGGGCTGGGCCTCTTCCAGCTGCGCGGACAAGGCGATGAGGGTGGCCTCGTCCCCCGGCCGACCGACCAGCATCGACCCGACGGGCAAGCCATCCTCGGTCCAGTACAGCGGCACGCTTACCGCCGGTTGACCCGTCACGTTGTAGACCGCCGTGTAGGGGGCGTAGCGCTTCTGCCGTTCGAAGTCCGGTCCACCTGGCCCGTCCTGCCCGAACCAGCCGATCGGGCGGGGCGTCATCGAGCAGACCGGAGCAAGAACGACGTCGTAGCCGGCGGTCGCTTGCACCCACCTCCGGGCGAACAGGCGTAGGGCGTACAAGGAGTCCATCGCCTGCTTGGCGCTCAAGGCCATGCCTCGGTCCCGCAGAAAGGCGGTCAGCGGCTGGAGGGCACCTATCTGGCTGTCGCTGATCGGCAAGGTCGTACCCGACAGTGACCAGACTGTCTCGAAGTCGTCGACCACCTGCGCCGTGAGCGGCGGCGTGGGGAGGTCCTCGACCTCGTGACCCAGGTAGTCGAGCAGAGCCGAGGTGGCCGTCCACGCCTTGTCCACTTCGGGGTCCACTTCCGCTCCGGGCATGCCGGAGTCGAGATAGCGCCCGATCCGCAGCCGGCCGAGGTCGCGGTCGGCGTAGGACAGGAAGGTCTCGCCATTTCCCGGCGGGACCGCCCAGTACGGGTCACCGGGTGCCATCCCGGCCATCGCATCCAGCATTGCCGCGGCGTCGCGCACGGTACGGGCGAGTGGCCCGTGCACGGACAGGCCGGTCGTGTCCCCGCCCAGCGGACCGCTGCTTATCCGACCTCGGCTGGTCTTGATCCCGAAGATCCCACAGCAGTTGGCGGGGATCCGGATCGATCCGCCGCCGTCCGAGCCGAGCGCGATCGGAACGAGCCCGGCCGCGACCGCCGTCGCAGCTCCACCGCTGGAGCCACCGGCCGATCGCTCGGCGTTCCATGGGTTGCGCGCCGGCCCGGCGAAGGCCGGCTCGGTGTAACAGGGAAAGCCGAACTCGGGAGTCGCGGTCTTGCCCAGGCTGATCGTGCCGGCAGCCCGCAGCTTGTCCACGACCACGTCGCTCACATCGGGGACGAAGTCGCGCATGGTCACCGAGCCCAGCGTCGTCTGCACTCCGGCGGTGAGGTTGAGGTCCTTGAGCGCAGTCGGCACGCCGTGCAGCGGCCCGAGTTCCTCCTCGGCGAGGACGGCCCGCTCCGCGTCAAATGCCTGCTCGCGCGCCTGATCCATCGTCACGGTGAAGAACGCCCCGAGCCCAGCGTAATGGTCGTCCGGCTGGTCGATCATCCGAATCCGGTCGAGGTAGTGCTCGACCAATTCGACCGGGCTCAGAGCCCGTTCACGGATGGCCGCTGCCTGGTCCAGTGCGGTGAGTTCGTGGGGTTCGGTCACGGCCGCACGCTACGGCGATGCACTGCGAGCATGGGGGCTGGGGTCGGCGGGCTTCCTCGGGGCGGCTCAGGCGCTGACCGGCTCTGCCGGATCGATCCATTCCTGCCAGGTCACGTCGGTGATCCCCTGGCTGAGTAGGTGCCACGAGGCCCCGCGCGGCGCCTGGGGGACGGTCCGCAGACGCCAGCCAAGTTCGGCCAATGTCCGGTCTGCCTTGGCGTGGTTGCAGCGCCGGCAGGCAGCAACGACATTGTCCCAGCTGTGCGTACCGCCCCGACTCCGCGGGACGACGTGATCGATGCTGGTCGCCGTGATTCCACAATAGACACACCTGCCTGAGTCGCGGGCGAATACCGCCCGTCGGGACAGGGGCGTCCGCCCGAGGTATGGGACGCGGATGTAGCGCGTCAACCGGATCACCGCGGGGACCGCGACGGACAGGGTGGCGCTGTGCATGGCCTCGCCGCTGTCCCGGACGGATTCGGCCTTCGCGGACAGGACCAGCACGACCGCCCGACGTGCGGACACGACGCACAGCGGTTCGTACGTCGCGTTCAGAAGCAAGGTCAACGAGCCCCGAGCCATGCGTCACCTCCGCAGGCGCCCGCTGCGATTCCCGCCGGCTGCGAGCCCGGACCGGGCGACCATGTGGCCATATCATGCCTGGCCGATCCGCGGATTCGCGCACGGGTTTGCGCGTGGCGGCGCAGACGACACTCCGGCGCGGCGCGTGCGAGCGGGCCTGGCACCCTGGTCGGGTGATGAATCGGTTGGTGGCGATGTCCGGTGTCAACGCGGTGCCGGCCTGGCTGGCCGAGCGGGGCGAGGCCATCGGCATCACCTCGGCGAAGATCCTAGTGATCGTCCTGGCCGCCTTGGTGACCCGCCTGCTGTTGCACCGGGCGATAGGACGGTTGACCGCGCGTACCGCCAGCGGCGATACGCCGGTCATCCTGCGGCCGCTCAGTGCCCGCGCGCGCAACAGCCTTCGGGATTCGGTCATTCCCAGCGAGCGACGCACCCAGCGGGCCGCGGCGATCGGCTCGGTACTGCGCAGCTTCGCCTCCATCGTCATCCTGGCCATCACGGTCGTGCTGATCCTCGGCGAACTCGGTATCAATCTGACCCCCATCGTCGCCAGCGCCGGGGTGGTCGGCGTCGCCCTCGGCTTCGGTGCCCAGAACCTCGTGAAGGACTTCCTGTCCGGGATCGGCCTCATCCTGGAGGACCAGTACGGCGTCGGCGATGTCGTCGACCTCGGGGAGGCGAGCGGCACGATCGAGGGGGTGGGCCTGCGGACCACCCGGCTGCGGGACAACGCCGGCGTTGTCTGGTACGTCCGTAACGGCGAGATCATCCGGGTCGGCAACAAGAGCCAGGGGTACGCGCAGGTCATTCTGGACGTGCCCGTCGCACACGAGACAGACCTGGACCTGGCACGGCAAGCGATGCAGGCGGTCGGGGACGCGCTGGTGCGCGACGAGGATTGGGCAGACAAGGTGCTCGGCGAGGCAGAGTCTCTCGGCGTCGAGCAGATCACGGCCGGCGCCATCATCCTGCGTCTGCAAGTACGAACGAACACCGCTGATCAATGGCGGGTGGCCCGCGAACTACGGTTGCGCATCGCACAACGATTCAGCGAACTCGACATCGCCAGCCCGATGCCGATCATGGGCATGGGCATGGGCATCGGCGATCCGGGGCCCGGCTGCACCGGGTGACACTCGGTAACGCAGCGTCCCCAGATTCCGGCTGCGACCGGCGAAGCTGCACCCGGGTGAGGCAGGATGATCACCGTGGCCGGGCCGCATGCGTCATCGGGCGAAGGCCCGGCGACCTACCGCGATGTCTTCGGCGTCGGTGAGTTCCGTTACCTGTTCCTGGCCCATCTGCTGTCCCTGATCGGTGACGAACTAGCCCGAGTCGCCCTGGCCATCCTGGTCTTCGACTCGACCCAGTCGCCGTTCCTGGCTGCTGCGACCTTCGGGATCAGTTATGCGCCATGGCTGGTCGGCGGCCCCTTCCTTGCAGCCTTGGCCGACCGCTTCCCCCGGCGCTCCATCCTGGTGATCACCGACGTCGCACGCGGGCTGGTCGTCGCGTTGTTGGCCATCCCGGGGCTACCACTCTGGGTCCTGTTGGCCATGCTGTTTGCGGCCTCGCTCCTGGCGCCGCCGTTCGAGTCGGCCCGCTCAGCGCTGATGCCCGATGTACTCGAGGGCGATCGGTATGCGGTCGGCACGTCGCTGACCAACATCAGTACCCAGGTCGCGCAAGTGCTGGGCTTCCTCGGCGGCGGCGTCCTGGTGCTGCTCATCTCGGTGCAGGGCGCCTTGCTGGTCAATGCCGTCACGTTCTTGCTGTCAGCTGCCCTGGTGCGCTGGGGGGTACGGCACCGCAGCGCTCCGGTTGACGAGTCTGCGACGCGCAGGTCGTTGTGGCGCGAGACCATCAGCGGCCTGCAGGTCTTGAGCCGCAAGCCGGTCCTGCTGCGCATCGTCTGCCTGCTGTGGATCGGGCAACTCTTCGTTACCGCCCCGGAGGGGGTCGCTGCTCCGTTGGTGGCCGAATTCGGGTACGGGGCTGTGGGGGTGGGGCTCTTCCTGGCTGCCAATCCTGTCGGGCTGGTCATCGGCGGTGTCGTCGTCGGCCGGCTGTGCCCACCTCAGCTGCGCGAGCGGCTGACCTATCCATTGGCGCTGTTCTCGGTGTTGCCCTTGATCCTCGTCGGCCTGGTCAACGACTTCGTCGTGGTCCTGGTCCTGCTCGTCCTATCCGGATTCGGGGCCAGTTACCTCATCCCGCTCAATGTCTCCTTCGTGCGCGTCGTCCCGCCGGCCATGCGGGGCCGGGCATTCGGGGCGGCGGTCAGTGGCCTCTACGCATGTCAGGGCATCGCGATTCTCGGCGCCGGTTCAGCGGCCGAGCGGATTCCGGCGACTTCGGTCGTGGGTTGGTCTGGCGCACTCGGTGTGCTTGCCCTACTTGGTCTCGGAGTGGCTAGCGGCCGCGGCCGTACCATCGAGTAGATGGCAGTCACCGATCGGCGCGCTCGGACCTTCTACGACGAGGTGGGCGGACACGACACCTTCGTGCGGCTCGTCGCGCACTTCTACGCCGGTGTCGCGGTGGATCCCATCCTGCGTCCGATCTATCCGGAGGATGACCTCGGCCCCGCCGAGGAGCGCTTCCGGATGTTCCTCGAGCAGTATTGGGGCGGGCCGAGCACCTACTCCGAGCAGCGCGGCCACCCACGACTCCGGATGCGGCACGGACCCTTCGTCATCGGCGAAGTGGAAAAGGACGCCTGGCTGGCCCGCATGCGGGAGGCGGTGGACAGCCTCGACCTGACCACAGAGCAGGACGAGACGCTCTGGAACTACCTAACGATGGCCGCCCAGAGCATGATCAACCGCTTTCCTGAGACCTGAACCGTTCGAGTGTGGGCCGACTAGTGCTGGGCGTCGGTGAACCGTTCGAGGTAGGCGCGCTCTTCGGGCGTGATCCGACGCGGTCGGGCGGCTTGGACGTCGTAGGTCGCCAGCAGCGAATTGGCGGTGACGGCAAGGGTCTCACCGTCGTAGACCCGGTAGTCGACCCGATACGAGGCGGCCCGCAACTGCGAGATCCAGCATTCGACGATCAGCGGGCGCGCGGAGTAGATGACCGGCCGCTTGTAGTCGATCTCGTGCCGCACGACGACAACGCCGTCGGACAGGGTCGTGACCCCCTCGTCCGCCGCATCGGAGAAGAAGATCTCGACCCGGGCCTGCTCGAGGTAGGTAAGGAAGGCCGCGTTGTTCACGTGTTGAAACGGGTCCTGATCCGACCAGCGCATGAGCACCGGCACGCGCTGGCGCGGCATCAGATTCTACGGTCGGTCAGTCGCGGGTGAGCTTGCGATAGGTGGCCCGGTGCGGGCGGGCCGCCTCCGGCCCGAGCCGCTCGATCTTGTTGTCCTCGTAGCTGGCGTAGTTGCCCTCGAACCAGAACCAGTTGGACTCCCCCTCATAGGCCAGGATGTGCGTGGCCACCCGGTCCAAGAACCACCGATCGTGGCTGACCACCACCGCACAGCCCGGGAACTCGAGCAGCGCGTTCTCCAGGCTGCCCAGGGTCTCCACGTCGAGGTCATTGGTCGGCTCGTCGAGCAGCAGCAGGTTCCCGCCCTGCTTCAAGGTGAGCGCCAGGTTGAGCCGGTTGCGTTCACCTCCGGACAGCACCCCGGCCGGCTTCTGCTGGTCGGAGCCCTTGAAGCCGAACGCACCGACGTACGCGCGGGAGGGCATCTCGACCTGGCCGACCTTGATGAAGTCCAGTCCGTCGCTCACGACCTGCCAGACGTTCTTTTTCGGGTCGATCCCGGCTCGATTCTGCTCGACATAGGAGATTTTCACCGAGTCGCCGATCCTGATCTCACCGTCGTCGGGCTTCTCGTCACCGATGAGCATCTTGAACAGGGTGGTCTTGCCGGCCCCGTTCGGGCCGATCACGCCCACGATGCCGTTGCGCGGCAAGGTGAAGGACAGATCGTCGATGAGTAGCCGGTCACCGAAGCCCTTGGTCAGGTCGGCGGTCTCGACGACCAGGCTGCCCAGACGGGGACCCGGCGGGATCTGGATCTCCTCGAAGTCCAACTTGCGGGTCTTCTCCGCCTCGGAAGCCATCTCCTCGTAGCGCGCAAGCCGGGACCTGCTCTTGGTCTGTCTGGCCTTGGCGTTGGAACGCACCCACAGGAGTTCGTCGGCCAGGCGCTTCTGGCGCTTCACATCCTTTTGACCCTCGACCTTCAACCGGGCGGCCTTCATCTCCAGGTAGGTCGAGTAATTGCCCTCATACGGATAGGCGCGACCTCGATCGAGCTCGAGAATCCATTCAGCGACGTTGTCGAGGAAGTACCGGTCGTGGGTCACGGCAACCACCGTGCCCTCGTACTTCTCCAGGTGCTGCTCGAGCCACTGAACACTCTCGGCGTCGAGGTGGTTGGTCGGCTCGTCGAGCAGCAGGAGGTCTGGCTTCTGCAGCAGAAGTTTGCACAGTGCCACCCGACGGCGCTCACCGCCGGACAGCACAGACACATCGGCGTCGCCAGGCGGGCAGCGCAGCGCATCCATTGCCATCTCGATCTGGTTGTCGAGCTCCCAGCCGTCGGCGTGCTCGATCTTCTCCATCAGCTCGCCCTGCTCGGGCAGCAGCACGTCGAAATCGGCGTCGGGCTCGGCCATCGCCTCGCTGATCTCCTCGAAGCGGGCCAATGTCTGCCGCAGAACGGCGACTGCCTCCTCGACATTGCCCCGGACGTCCAGCTCCTCGTTGAGCGGCGGCTCCTGCAGCAGGATGCCGACCGAGTAACCCGGAGTCAGCCGGGCCTCACCATTGGATGCCTGCTCGAGCCCGGCCATGATCTTGAGGACGGTTGACTTACCGGCTCCATTGGGCCCGACCACGCCGATCTTGACGCCGGGCAAAAAGGCCAGCGTCACGTCGTCGAGGATGACTTTATCGCCATGCGCCTTGCGGGCACGATTCATGGAATAGATGTACTGAGCCACGGGAGGAAGCTGTCCTTTGAGTTGAGGCGAGCTGAAGCGAGTTGAGGCAAGGCGAGTTGAGGTCGTGCGGCGAGCCTCCCCATTCTCTCAGCCCGACGCGATCCTCGCCGGTTGCCCTCCGATACCCGGCGGTCAGCGGCTGCCTTTACGCTCGATGACGAGGATCCGCGCCTGCGGTGCAGGGCTGGCGACATGCTCGTCACCAGGCTCGGCGAGGCAGATCCGGCCTGGAATCAACCGCTCGACATCCTGCGGATCCGGCGAGGGCCAGACCCGCCCGCGTCCGCAAGGATGATGCCAGGACGCCGCCGTGCATTGGCGCCCGCGCAACTGGCGACCGGTCAGCTGGCTACTGCCAGGTCCGGGGCCGGGGTCAGTGGGCTGACGTCCATCGACTCATCCTCGTCCGAGTCGGTCATGGGCTGCGGACAGTCGGAGTCGGGCGCAGGCTCCGTCCCGTGGTTGTTGCGCAGCACGCGCCGCAGGCTCGCGGATCGTTTGCGCATGTCGGGGCCGACCGTGTCGGCTCTGATCTCCCAGGACTCACGCGTTTGGCCCTCCTGCTCGTACTTTCGGCAGGTCATCCGTCCGACGACGATCAGCGGGTCGCCCTTGCGGAAGCTCTCCGCGATGTTCTCTGCCAGCGCGTCCCAGCACTCGACCTTGAAGAAGGAGGCCTCGCCCTCTACCCAGGCCTGAGACTCCCTGTCGCGCCAGCCGTGATTGCAAGCGATCGCGAAATTGATGACCGCCTTGCCGGTGGGCACGTACTTGAGGACCGGGTCCTTGGTCAGATTACCGAGGACCGTGATCGTGTTGCCGTTCATGGGATAGCTCCTTGGGGTCGATGAGATGACCCATACCGTGCTGCTCCGCCGACCGGCATAGGCGGTGTCAGCGGCCATTGTGGACAGCCCCGACTGATTGTGGAAAACGTCCGCTGTTCGTCCCCGACGTGGCCGTTGTGCCCACCGGCGGCATTGATCAGATCGGTCGGAAGACCAGCGTGCCGTTGTGCCCGCCGAAGGCGAAGGAGTTCGACACCGCGGGCGCCGGGTCCCAGAACCGCGGCTCGAGTACAACATCGATGTCGAGTTCCGGGTCGAGTTGGGTGACATGCATGGTGGGGGGCAGTTCTCGGTGCCGATAGCTCAAGGCCACAGCCGCGGCCTCGACCGCACCGGCGGCGCCGAGCGAGTGGCCGGTGACGCCCTTGATCGAGGTGACCGCGGGTCGGCTGGCGGCGAAGACTTCTCTGACGGCAATAGCCTCGGCAGCGTCGTTCAGCTGTGTCGAGGTGCCGTGGGCGTTGACATGGGTGACCGCGTCGGCGTCGATGCCAGCGTCGGCCAGCGCCGCCCTCATGCAGGCGACGGCTCCTGCCCCATTCGGGGATGGCGCGGTGATGTGGTGTGCGTCTGCCGTGGAGGCAGTACCCGCGATCTCGGCGTAGATCGTTGCCCCGCGCGCCTTGGCTGCCTCGTACTCCTCGAGCACCAGGACCGCCGCCGCCTCGGCCGAGCAGAATCCGTCTCGCGCGATGTCGAACGGACGCGAGATGCCGGTGGGCGAGAGCGCCTTCATGTTCTGGAAGCCGTTGTTCATCACCGGCGTCTGGCAGGACTCACTTCCTCCAGCCAGCATGAGATCGGCGCGGCCTGAGGCAATCAGCCTCGCCCCGTGGCCGACAGCGTGGGTTCCGGCGGCACACGCGGTCGTGATCGTCTCGACCGGTCCGGTGAAGCCACTGCGGATGGAGACGTTGGCCGACGCCGCGTTGGGCATCACCATCGGCACAACCAAGGGCGAGACGTTCTTCGCGCCCTTCTCCATGAGCACCTCGGCGTTGCTCTCCCAGGCGTATGCCCCGCCGATGCCGGTGCCCATCATCACGCCACAGCGGTACGGGTCGTACGGCGAGTCCTTCTCGATCCCGGCATCCCGGCGAGCGAGGGCCGATGCGGCGATCGCCAGTTGGGCGAACCGGTCGATCCGACGTACGTCAACGTGTTTGAGGCCCCATTCGGCGGCATCGAAGTCGTCGATGCTGCGGTTGATCACTGGCTCGGCCGGCTTCGACAGGCCGGCCCAGAACGCGTCGGCACCGATCCCGCAGGGGGCCAGGACGCCCACTCCGGTGATGACGACCCGACGGCCATCGCGTGCCTCGATCACAGCTGACTCCCCTGCTCGCCCGGCCCAGCCCCGGCTTGATGCCAGCTGACCCGTACCGCGATTTTGTCACGGTCCAGCGCGCCGCGTGCGGGTGCAGCCGCCGGCACCTACGCTGCGACGCCATGACGGTCGAAGGCGGGCTCCGCGCATCGGGTTCCTTCTCCGTCGGAGACGCGGACACCGCCGCCGCATTGGGCAGTGGCGACCTACCTGTGCTGGCTACGCCACGGCTGATCGCGTGGTCGGAGGCGGTCACCGTACGCGCGCTAGCCGGCCATATCGCTGACGATGCCACGACGGTGGGCACCCGGATCGAGTTCGCGCACACGACTGGAAGTCTGGTCGGCACGGAGGTCACGATCGACGTCGTCCTGTCCGCAGAGGACGGACGCAACCTGCGTTTCGACGTGCATGCGTGGCAAGGCGCGGACGTGACCATCGCTCGCGGCACCATCTTCCGTGCGCTGGTGAATCGGGAGCGCTTCCTCGGGCGCTTGGGCGATTCCGGTTGAGCTCGGATCGGTACGCTCGCCACATCAGCGCCCGTAGCTCAGTGGATAGAGCAGGTGCCTTCTAAGCACTTGGTCGAGGGTTCGACCCCCTCCGGGCGCGCCTACGTCGGGTGTGCATCGACAGTTCAGAGGCCGTAGGTCTCCAGCAGGCGGAGCCAGACCTCGCTGATCGTCGGGTAGGACGGGACGGCGTGCCAGAGCCGGTCGATAGTGACCTCGCCGACGATCGCCACGGTCGCGGAATGCAGCAGCTCCTGCACGCCTGGCCCGACGAAGGTGGCTCCGACCAAGATCCGGCGCTCCTCGTCCACGACGATCTTCGCCGTACCGGTGTAGCCGTCGGCGTACAACGATCCGCCCGCGACGTTGCCGATGTCGTAGCTGACGGCCCGGACCTTCATTCCGTCCTTGCGAGCCTCCTCCTCGGTACGGCCCACCCACGCGACGGTTGGACTGCTGAAGATGACACTTGGTGTGGCCCCGTGGTCGGCGGTGGCCGACGTCGGCTCCCAGGCAGCGCCGTCGACCTGCTCCCCACGAGCGCGAGCGGCGATCGCAGATCCACAGGCCCGGGCCTGGTACTTCCCCATGTGGGTGAGCAGCCGACGTCCGTTGACGTCACCGGTGGCATACAGCCATCCCCCATCGACGGAAGTGACTCGACACGTGTCGTCGATCTCCAACGAGTCACCCGGTTCCAGACCGATGGTGTCGAGTCCGAGATCAGAGGTACGGGGGGTACGTCCGGTTGCCACGAGCACTTCGTCCGCGTCGATGCTCTCGTCTGCGAAGCGCACCGTGACGACGGCTCCGTCGCGAGTGACCTCGTCGACCTCGACCTCCGTACGGATATCGACACCCATCTCGCCCAATCCGGCCGCGACAAGTTCCCCAGCGAAGGGCTCCATTGAACTGAGCAGTTGTGGCCCACGTACCAACAGGGTGACCTCGGAACCCAATGCGCGCCAGGCAGTTGCCATTTCGACGCCGACGACGCCCCCGCCGATCACTACAAGCCTTTTCGGAGCAGCCTGCGCGGAGGTGGCTTCTCGACTGGTCCACGGACGAGCCTGCGCGAGGCCGTCGATGGGAGGCAACATGGCTTGCGATCCGGTGGCGACGACCACAGCTTGTCGGGCGGTCAGCGTGGTTGTCTCTCCGCCCATGCCCTGGACCTCGACTCGCTTCGATCCGGCCAGTCGCCCGGTCCCGCGGAACAGTTCGATGCCGGCACCCGCCACCCACTTGGCCTGGCCCTCGTCGGACCAGTTCGAGGTGAAACCGTCGCGACGTTCCAAGGTCTTGGCGACGTCCTGGGTGCCGGTGATCGCTTCGGCCGCCCCGGGCACGGCCTGCGCCTCGCTGAGGATTTCCGAACCACGCAGCAGCGCCTTGCTGGGCATACACGCCCAGTACGAGCACTCTCCACCGATCAGGTCAGACTCCACCAGGGCGGCGCTGAGGCCAGCCTGGACCACCCGATCGGCCGCGTTCTCGCCGACGGCGCCCGCGCCGATCACAACGACGTCGTACTCCTGCGAGCCCGTCATTTCTCTCCTTGGTCAACTGCTGTCTGCCCTTGCCGGAAGGCGGGCACTGCAATGATCCACCGACCGCGATCGTCACGGGGTGATTCACCTCGCTCGGGCACCACCACGGCAAGGCAGGAAGGGGCTGGTCAGCGAAATGTCACCCGCGGAGTACGCCGTGGCCCTGGGCAGTTTCGCCAGTGGTGTCACCGTGCTCACGTTGCGTGAGGACCTCGACGACATCGGTGGCACCGTCACAGCGTTTATGGCCGTCTCCGCGGACCCGCCGCTGGTCGCCGTCGGGCTGGCCACCGATTCTTACGTGTTCGAGGCCCTGCTTCTGGCTGGGACGTGCGCTCTCAGCCTCCTCGCCGCCGATCAGTCGGTGCTGGCGAGCCGATTCGCTGCTGCTGGGCGGCCAAGCGCTCGACTCCTTCTCGACGGCGTGCCACATGACCGGGCGGCACACAGCGGGGCGCTTGTCTTGACTGGAGGTGTGGCCGCGGTGGATTGCCGAGTCCACTCGACCTTTGACGCCGGTGACCATGTCCTGGTTGTCCTGCAGATCGTGGAAGTGCTGTACGTCGCCGAGAATCGCGAGCCACTGATCCGCTATCGGAGCAGGTACCGACGCGAACTCTGACCCCGAAGTTGCACCGTGACGTCAGCTGAGGCTGGTGATTTCGACGGGCGAGTGACCTACCGCGGAGTCCA
>JACCUM010000533.1 GCA_013811805.1 Geodermatophilaceae bacterium
CTCCGGAGACATCACGCGGTTCCTGACCCTCCGGAACGGCCGCGGTGAAGAACTTCGTGTCGTAGCGCCTGGGTTCGGCCTCGGGAGTGATCCAGTGCGCCCAGGGTCGGAGCAGATCAGCGCGCAGGGTCACCTGGCGGGCCACAAATACCTCACTGAGCGACCGTTCGCGCGCCATCAGCGCCAGCCGATCGGCCTCCCATTGCGCCGAGGCCGGATCCAGCGGCGCACCGTCGAGGGAAGAGGCGAGCAGGACGCCGGACTCCTCGAAGGTCTCCCGTACGGCGGCGCAGACGAGTTCGCGCGCCAATGGCTCGTCGCAGTGGAAGCTGGCCGCCCACTGGGCAGCGCCGGGTCCGGTCCACGAGAGGCCGGCCTCAGCGTCCCGAACGTCCACCCCGCCACCGGGATAGGCGGTCATCCCACCGGCAAAGGGCATTCCCCGAACCCGTCGCAAGAGGTAGACCTCCACGCCCCGGTCCCCATCGCGCAGCAGCAGTACGGTCGCTGCCTGCCGTGGGACCGCAGGCGCGTCAGCATCCGCGCCATCCGGCGCTGCGCTTTCTCGGGTCACCGGCAACAACCTCGCCCTGTGTCAGGTGCGCAGGCCCGGCCGACCTGGGCCGGCCAGCCGGATCGTCGGCCCGGCTGCACCGATCTCGGCGATCACCTCGACCTCGACCGGGGTACCGAGCGGCAACTCGGCCACGCCCACGGCGCTACGGGCGTGGACGCCGGCCTCGCCGAAGACCTCCCCGAACAGTTCGCTCGCGCCGTTGATCACTCCAGGCTGGCCGGTGAAACCCGTCGCGCTGGCGACGAATCCGACCACCTTGACGATCCGGGTGACGGCATCGATGCCCACCAGCGCGTCGATCGCGGCAAGAGCGTTCAGGGCGCACTGCCGCGCATCCTTGGCCGCGTCCTTGGGACTGACCTCGGCTCCGACCTTGCCCGTCCGTGGCAGCGCGCCGTCGACCCAGGGCAACTGCCCCGAGACGAAGAGCAGGGGCCCGGTCTGGACCGCCGGTACGTAGGCGGCCACCGGTGCCGCGACGGCGGGCAGGGTCAGGCCCAGCTCGGCCAGGCGTTGGGTCGCGGTCACGATCCGGCCAGCGGTCGCTTCAGGTAGGCAACCAGTTGTTCGGGATTGGCGCCTGGAACGACGGTAACCAATTCCCAGCCGTCCTCTCCCCAGGTGTCGAGGATCTGCTTCGTCACGTGGACGAGCAACGGAACCGTCGCGTACTCCCACTTCTGCATGCCCCGGACGCTAGCGCAGCCCGCTGATCAGCCGGCCCCCGTGAGCCTGATCACCCCGGCCAGATCGCTGACGCACCACGAAGGCACCGCTGGCTCACCACCGCGGGCGGCCGGGCGGGAGGCTGCCTACCCTGAGGTCATGCCCACCAAAGCCACCTGGCCGGCGGCACGACTGCATGTCGTGACCGGCAAGGGCGGCACGGGCAAGACGACTGTCGCCGCGGCCGTGGCGTTGAGCCTGGCCGCCGGTGGGCGGCGAGTGCTGCTCGTCGAGGTGGAGGAGCGGCAGGGCATCGCGCAGTTGTTCGACACCCCGCCGCTGCCCTACGAGGAGCGCCGGGTCGCGGTGGCCCGCGGTGGCGGTGAGGTCCGCGCGTTGGCCGTTGACGTCGAGGCTGCGTTACTCGAATACCTGGAGATGTTCTACAACCTCAAGCGCGCCGGAAGGGCGCTACGGCGGATGGGCGCAGTTGACTTCGCCACCGCCATCGCGCCGGGCCTTCGCGATGTGCTGCTGACCGGCAAGATCAAGGAAGCCGTGACCCGACAGGTCAAGGGCGCTCGCGCGTACGACGCCGTCGTCGTGGACGCGCCGCCCACCGGCCGGATCGCCCGTTTCCTCTCGGTCACCAAGCATGTGGCGGGGCTGGCCAAGGGCGGTCCGATCAAGACCCAGAGCGACGGGGTGATGGCGGTCCTGCGCTCTTCCCAGACCGCCATTCACATCGTCACTGTGCTCGAGGACATGCCGGTCCAGGAAACCGCGGATGCGATCGCCGAACTGCGCGCGATCGGTCTGCCAGTGGGTTCGATCATCGTCAACATGGCCTCGCAACCGCTGCTCCCGGTGGGCGCTATGGCCCGAGCGGCCGGCGGCCGACTCGACTCCGCGACGATCGCGGCCAGCCTGAAAGAGGCCGGGCTCGACGGCGAGTCGCTGGCTGGCCCGCTGCTGCTCGAGGCCGCGGAACACGCCCAGGGCT
>JACCUM010000006.1 GCA_013811805.1 Geodermatophilaceae bacterium
CGACCCCTGATCTCGACCGCTGGCGATCCCTGCCGATCGTCCAGCAGCCGACCTGGCCCGACCACGCCGAGCTGGACTCGGTACTGAAGACCTTGAGCACGGTGCCGCCGATCGTGGCCCCGAGCGAAGTCGACATGCTCCGGGCGCGACTTGCCGACGTTGCCGCGGGCAAGGCATTCCTGCTGCAGGGCGGCGACTGCGCCGAGACCTTCGACGACAACACCGAACCGCGATTGCGGGGGACGACTAGGACGCTTTTGCAGATGGCCGTCGTCCTGACCTATGGGGCCAGCGTTCCGGTGGTCAAGGTCGGACGGATCGCCGGTCAGTACGCCAAGCCACGGTCCTCGGAGCTGGATGCGCTGGGGCTGCCCTCGTATCGCGGCGACCTGATCAACTCCCTCGAGCCGACCCCCGCGGCCCGGGTCGCCGATCCGCAGCGGATGGTGCGGGCCTACGCCAACTCCGCGGCCGCGATGAACATGATCCGTGCCTACGCCCGCGGGGGACTGGCCGACCTGCACGCGGTCCACGACTGGAACCGGGAATTCGTCGCCCAGTCCCGGGCCGGAGTGCGCTACGAGACCATCGCCCAGGAGATCGACCGGGCGCTGGCGTTCATGGCCGCCTGTGGGGTCAACGACGACGCCTTGCGCAGCGTCGACATCTACAACAGCCATGAGGCGCTGATCCTGGAATACGACCGGGCGCTGTGTCGGATGGAGGGCGACCGTGCCTACGACCTGTCGGCCCACTTCGTCTGGGTCGGCGAGCGGACCCGCCAACGCGGCGGCGCCCACCTCGAGTTCGTCGCTCAGTTGGCCAACCCGATCGGAGTCAAGATGGGGGCCACTGTGACTCCCGACGACGCGGTGGAGTTGGTCGAGCGCCTCGACCCGGACAACTCACCGGGCCGGCTGACGCTGATCAGCCGGATGGGCAACGGCCGGGTACGCGACGTGCTGCCACCGATCATCGAGAAGGTTCATGCCACCGGGCACCAGGTGGTCTGGCAGTGCGACCCGATGCACGGCAACACGCATGAGACCGCATCTGGTTATAAGACTAGGCATTTCGACCGGATCGTCGATGAGGTCATGGGGTTCTTTGAGGTACACCTCGAACTCGGCACCTACCCCGGCGGCATCCACGTGGAGCTGACCGGCGAGGCGGTTACCGAGTGCTTGGGTGGCGCGCAGGACATCAGTGATGCTGATCTGGCCGGCCGATACGAAACCGCCTGCGACCCACGCCTGAACACCGGGCAGTCCCTCGAGTTGGCCTTCCTGGTGGCGGAGATGCTGCGTGGCTGAAACTCCACAACGGACTTTCTCCGGAGAAAGTGCGCTCAGCAGCGCTCCACATCGCACATTATCCGGAGAACGTGCGGCAGACAGCGTCGTCGACCTGCGATCTGACACCCTCACCCGACCCACCCCGGCGATGCGGGCGGCCATGGCTGCGGCCGAGGTCGGCGACGACGTCTACCTCGAAGACCCAACCGTCAATGCGCTGGAGGCCGAGGTCGCCGCACTGTTCGGACACGAGGCCGCGCTGTTCGTGCCCACCGGCACGATGGGCAACCAGATCTGCCTGCGCCTGCTGGCCGGACCCGGTGAGGAAATCCTGGCCGACGCGGACGCACACATCGTCACCTACGAACATGGAGCCGCCGCAGCGCTCTTCGGCATCCAGACCCGGACAGTGGTCAGTCGACGGGGCTTGTTCGACACCGACGAACTGCTTGCCCAGGTACGGGAGGGTGACTGGCACACGATGGGCACGAACGCGGTAGCCGTGGAGAACACCCACAACCGGGGCGGTGGAAGCATCCAGCCAGTGGCTGAGCTCACGAGGTTGTCCGGGGAACTACGGGATCGCGGCGTGGCCCTGCACATCGACGGGGCCCGCATCTGGAACGCCGCAGTTGCTACCGGAACGTCGCTCTCGACGTACGGCGAACTGGCCGACACCCTGTCGGTCTGCCTGTCCAAGGGACTCGGTGCGCCGGTGGGGTCGGTCGTCATCGCTTCGGCCGAGCGGATCGCGGCGGCCCGGATCCTGCGCAAGCGCCTGGGGGGCGGCATGCGACAGGTCGGGATCCTCGCTGCGGCCGGCCGATACGCCCTGGCCCACCACATCGACCGGCTCGCCGAGGACCATGCCCGCGCCAGACAGTTGGCCGGACGGGTCGGCATCGCGGCGGACCAGGTGCAGACCAACATCGTGCGTCTCGACGGGGTCGACGCGCCAGCTCTTGCCAAGGCCGCAGCCGAGGAGGGAGTGCTGATCTCCCAGGTCGCCTCGGATCGGGTGCGGATGCTCACCCATCTCGACATCGACGACCAGGGCGTCCGGCGTGCTGGGGACGTACTCGTGGAGCTGCTCGACCACTGAATCCGGTCAGAAGAAGCTGAGCAAGATACTGACCGTCGAACCGCGTTCAGCCAGCTCGCCGGGCCCTGGGCTCTGCTGGGTCACCCGGTTGCCTAGGAACGATGTCACCTCGGCCACGAAACCAGCAGCCTGCAACTCGGCTATGGCGGTCTCGCGGTCCTTTCCTCGCACGTCTGGTACTGCCACCAGGTCCGGTCCCTTCGAGATCACCAGGATGATCGTGGTACCGACCGGTTGCGGGCCGGCGTCCGGAGCAGGCTCGGTACGGAGCGCAATGCCGGCGGCGACGTCACGATTGAACTCCTCGCGTACGTCGACCGCGAAACCGAGGGCCACCAGGGCGGCTTGGGCCTCGTCCTGAGCCAACCCCGAGACCTCGGGTATCGCGCGCGGCTCCGGGCCGATGCTGACCAACATGGTGATCTGCTGGTCACGGCGGAGGTCGGTTCCGGCAGCCGGGTCGAAGCCGATCACCGATCCGACCGGAACGGATTCGTGGAACCCCTCGGCCCGAACGACGGCGATCGGCAAGCCTGCCAAGGCGGTGGAAACGTCGGCCTCAGGCAGGCCGACGAGCGCCCCGTCCACGACGAAGCGCTCCGGTCCCTTGGAAACCTGGAGGTTGACCGTGCTTCCCCGCATGATCTCGGCGCCGGCCTCCGGATCGGCCGAGATCACCATGTCTGCCGGTACGGTCTCGCTGAATACCTCCTCGACGATCGGATCCAGCCCGGCGTCCTGCACCGCTTGGACAGCTGCCGCTTCGGCGAACCCAACCACCTCCGGAGTCACCGCGTAGCGCCCGGAGCCGAACCACCAACCGATCCCACCGGCCACGACCGCCAGGACGAGGACCAGAGCCAGGGCGATTCTGCCGGTGCGTCGGCGTCGGGCACCCTGACTTCGACCGGCTGTCGAGCTGAGGACGCTCTCGTCCGGACTCGAGGATCGACCAGCACCAGAACCGAGCACCGCCGTATGGTGCGTCCGGGGGCCGCGCGGACCCTGTGGTGTCCGTGACCCGGGATCAGCTGCACCCTGCCCCGGAAGCGGGCGCGACGGCGCCGAGCTGTCGCGATAGCGCACGGGCACCGTCACTCGAGACATGCCCAGATCGGTGCTCACGTCGAAGAGCTCGGCGAGGAACGCGCCGGCATCCAGTGGCCGCGCCGCCGGGTCACGCCGGGTGGCCGAGGAGACCAGCTCGTCGATCTCGGCCGGAATTCCGGACACCGTGTGGGAGGGCGGCGGAACGTCGTTGTTGACGTGCTGGTAGGCCACCGACAGTGCACTGTCACCTGCGTACGGAGGTTTGCCGGTGAGCATCTCGTACAGAACGATGCCGGCGGCGTACACATCGCTGCGCGCATCGGCGGCGCCGCGTTCGATCTGTTCGGGAGCGAGGTAGGCGACGGTGCCGAGCAGGACACCGTTGGTCACTGACGTCGTACCGGTTCCTGCGACCGCCCTGGCCAGGCCGAAATCGGCGACCTTCACCACGCCATCCCGGGACAGCAGAATGTTCTCCGGCTTGACATCCCGGTGGATCAGCCCCGTTCGGTGCGCGGCGGACAGGCCGGACAGCGTGGGGGCGAGCACGGCGAAGGCCTGCTCGGGACTGAGTCGCCCGTTCTCGTGGATGACCGCGCGCAGCGTCTGCCCGCGCACGAGTTCCATGACCAGGAAGACGAAGCCGTCGTCCTCGCCCTGATCGCTGACCGAAACGACATTGAGGTGGGAAAGCCTTGCTGCAGAGCGGGCCTCGCGATTGAAGCTGGCGATGAAGGACGGGTCAGTGGCCAGCGCCTCAGCCATCACCTTGATGGCGACACGGCGATCCAGGCGGAGATCAGTGCCCTCGTAGACCGTGGACATGCCGCCGCGTGCCAGCCGGCGCTCGACGCGGTAGCGCTTCTCGAGCACGAGACCGACCACCGGGTCCAGCAGCGTCGTCTCCACGACCAGCCAGTTTACGGCCGAGGCAAGCCCGCCCTCCGCGCGACTCGCTCGGTCAGCTCGTGACCAGATCCCGGGACACCCGCTCGACCGAGGTGACGCCGCACAACGCCATCGTGTGGGCGAGCTCGGCGCAAAGGTTCGTCAGGACGCTGACAACTCCGTCTTCGCCTCCGGTGGCCAGGCCCCAGATGATCGGCCGGCCGCAGAAGACCGCGCGCGCCCCCAGGGCCAGGGCGACCAGCGCATCCGTACCCGAGCGGA
>JACCUM010000007.1 GCA_013811805.1 Geodermatophilaceae bacterium
GCCTCGTCCTCATCGGCGTCCAGGCCCCACATCATCGTGCCCAGGGCCATCCGGGAGACGACGAGACCACTGCTGCCCAGACGGCGCGCTTCCATGACCGGCACCATATTCCGGCGGCCGAGGGTGGTCGCCGTAAGGTCTCACCCCGTGCGGCTCGGACTCAACCTCGGCTACTGGGGTGCAGGCAACGACAAGGACAACATGATCCTCGCCCGGGAAGCCGACAGCATGTGCTACAGCGTGGTCTGGGCGGCCGAGGCGTACGGATCTGATGTGCCAACGGTGTTGGCCTACGTTGCCGCGCAGACCACCCGGATCGACGTCGGCGCGGCGATCATGCAGATCCCGGCCCGAACACCGGCCATGTCGGCCATGACAGCGGCGACCTTGGACTCGCTGTCCGGGGGGCGCTTCCGGATGGGCCTGGGCGTCAGTGGGCCGCAGGTCTCCGAGGGTTGGCACGGCGTGCGTTTCGACAAACCGCTGGGCCGTACGCGGGAGTACGTCGATATCGTCCGGCTGGCGCTGGCCCGGCAGCGGGTGCGCTACGACGGCGAGCACTACGTGCTGCCGCTGCCCGATGGTCCGGGCAAGGCGCTGACCCTCACTGTCCACCCGAACCGAGAGGACATCCCCATCTACCTTGCCGCTGTGGGTCCGAAGAACCTGGAACTCGCGGGGGAGATCGCCGACGGATGGTTGGCCATCTTCTTCTCCCCGGAGCACAGCACAGAGCAGCTGGACGCCATCCAGGCTGGTCGGGTCAGAGGCCGGCGCACGTCGGACTTCGACGTCGTACCCACCGTGCCGATCTGCATCTCGGACGACCTGCAGGCCGCTGCCGACCTGATCCGGCCGTACTGCGCGCTCTACGTCGGCGGGATGGGGAGCCGGGAGAAGAACTTCTACAACGCCCAAGCCCGGCGGATGGGCTTCGACGAGGCGGCCACCGTGATCCAGGACCACTACCTCGATCGCGACTACGCTGCCGCCGCGGCTGCGGTCCCCTTCGAGTTCGTCGACAGCACGGCGTTGATCGGGCCGGTCGACCGGATCGCCGAAGGCATGACGGCCTACGCCGATGCGGGCGTCACGACGATGACCGTCGCTGTGCACCACGGCAGTCTGGAGCAGCGCCTGGCCACACTTCGCGGTGCCGTGGATGCCCTCGAGATGTCTGGTAGAGGCTGATCGTGGGCTGGATCGAAGCAATCGTCCTCGGATTGGTGCAGGGACTGACCGAGTTCCTGCCGATCTCGAGCAGTGCACACCTGCGCATCGTGGGGGACCTGGCCGGCTGGGACGATCCGGGTGCTGCCTTCACCGCGGTCAGCCAGATCGGCACGGAGACCGCGGTACTCATCTACTTCCGCCGAGACATCGCCCGGATCATCGTGACCTGGGTGCGATCGTTGCGTGACCGAGAGCTCCGGTCCGACCCGGACGCGAGGATCGGCTGGCTCATCATCGTCGGCACGATTCCGATCGGTTTCTTCGGATTCGTCTTCCGAGACACGATCACCGGACCACTGCGTGACCTGCGGATCGTGGCCACGTCGCTCATCGTGCTCGGCATCGTCCTCGCGATCGCCGACCGGGTCGGATCCCGGGAGCGCGTGCTCACCCGGCTGACCCCGAGGCACGGCGTGACGATCGGGTTCGCCCAGGCGCTGGCGCTGATCCCCGGTGTCTCCCGGTCCGGTGCCACCACCAGCGCGGCGCTGTTCCTCGGCTATACCCGAGCCGAAGCTGCACGCTATGCCTTCCTCCTGGCGGTTCCTGCGGTGCTGATCTCTGGGATCTTCGAGGCCTTCGACATCGGCTCGGAGGGCGACACCGCCTGGCCGCAGACCATCGTCGGCACGCTGGTCGCCGGCATCGTCGGGTACCTCGTGATCGCCTTCTTCATGCGCTACATCAGCACCCACACGTTTACGCCATTCGTGATCTACCGGATCGGCCTCGGGGTCTTGGTTTTCACGCTCTTGGCCACCGGCGGATTGACCCCGCGCTGACCGCCTCGGGTTCACGTCCTACCAATAGGCTCCGGTTACCAGCCGAGTGACGTGGAGCACCCGGAGCCGGCTGACTCACCTATCCGAGGGGTTCGACACATGAATCGACGCAGAGGCGTGTCCCTGTTCTTTCTCATCTATCTGGCCATCGGAGTGGTGGTTGCCCTGACCAACGGCTACAACACCTTCACCAACGTCTCGGAGATCCTGTCCTTCATCATCGCTGTCCTGCTGTGGCCGGCCGTCATCTTCGGCGCTGACTTGCGCGTCAATGTAGGTGCGCTGCACTAGGTCGGGCGAGCCACGACCCGATGACCACACTTCTGCTGTTCCGGCACGGTCGCACCGAGGCCAATGCCGCCGGACTGCTGGCCGGCTGGACCCCCGGCGTCGGACTCGACGAGACCGGCCGGGCCCAAGTGGCAGCCACCGCGTCCCGGCTGAGTGCGGTGCCGTTGGCCGCCGTGGTGACCAGCCCGCTGCAACGGTGCCAGGAGAGCGTGCAGGCGATCGCTTCGGGCCGTGCCGGGCTCGAGGTGCACACCGACGACCGGCTGGGCGAATGCCGGTACGGCGACTGGACCGGTCAGCAGCTGAAGACCCTGGCCAAGGATCCGATGTGGAAGGTCGTCCAACAGCACCCCTCGGCCGCAGTGTTCCCGGGTCCGGAGGGAGAGGGTCTGGCCCAGACGTCAGCGCGGGCCGTTGCGGCCGTACGGGAGTGGAATGCCCGGCTCGGTCCGGAGGCGACCTGGCTGGCCTGCACCCACGGTGACGTGATCAAGGCGGTGCTCGCCGATGCCCTGGGCATGCATCTGGATATGTTCCAGCGGCTCATGGTCGAACCAGCCTCCCTGTCGGTGATCGTCTATACGCCGACGCGGCCCTTCGTCCTGCGTACCAATGACATCGGTGGCGACCTATCCGGTCTGGCACCGCACAAGAAGGGGCGGCGCAAGCGGCGGCGCGCGTCGGCCGACGGCGCGGTCGGCGGCGGCGATTCCTACCACGCTTCCGCGTAAACTCCGGTGCATGAGTCGGCAGCTGTACGTGTTCGACCGTCCCCAACGATTCGTCGCGGGGACAGTCGGCCAGCCGGGAGATCGCACCTTCTATCTGCAGGTCAGCGACGGTCCACGAACGGTCAGCGTTGCCTTGGAAAAGACGCAGGTCAGTGTTCTGGCCGATCGGATGAGCGAGCTGTTGGACGAGATAGCCAACCGGCAGAGCGCGGTCGTACCCCCGGATGCCGTCGTCAACGACCTCGATCCGCTGCACAGCCCGGTCGACGAGGAGTTCCGAGTGGCCGCGATGGGCCTGGCCTGGGACGCGGACAGCGCGGCCGTGGTCGTCGAGGCGGTCGCCGGTGGGGACAGTGACGAGCCGGTCGACGAGGATCAGATCCTCTCTGATGCCGACGAGGGGCCGGACGCCCTGCGGGTCAAGATCACCCCGGTGGCTGCCCGCGCTTTCGTGGAGCGAGCTCGCCGGGTGATCTCTGCCGGGCGGCCGCCGTGCCCGTTGTGCTCCCTGCCCTTGGATACCGAGGGCCACATCTGCCCCCGGCAGAACGGCTACCGGCGCTGAGCCTGCACAGCGGTGAGAGCACCGGTGACGCGCCCGGCCTGGACGAGTCGCAAGCCCTGCATCTGCTCACCGCGGGCAGCATCGAGGTCACCGGCCGGCTGGTGGATGCCAGCAACGTTACGCTGCTCGCCGAGATCAGCACCGACGACGAGATCGCCGAGTGCGTGTACAAGCCGATCGCGGGGGAGCGTCCACTGTGGGACTTTCCGGACGGCACCTTGGCCGGACGCGAGGTGGCGACCTACCTGGTCTCGGCAGCCACCGGTTGGCGGGTGGTGCCCCCAACGGTCCTCCGGGACGGCCCGTTCGGACCCGGAATGGTGCAGCTGTGGATGGACGGGGACCCGACCGTCGACCTGCTCGACCTCGCCCGCTCGGACCGTCCAGCCCTGCGGCGGATGGCCGTTCTGGACGTGGTGGTCAACAACGCCGACCGCAAGGGTGGGCATCTGATCCCCAGGCACGACGGCCACGTGTACGGGGTCGATCACGGCGTCTGCTTCTCGGCCGATCCGAAGCTACGCACCCTGCTGTGGCGGTGGGCCGGCCGTCCGCTGAACGAGGAGGCGGTCGAGATGCTGGAGCGGCTGTCGAGCGAGCTGTACGGCGACCTCGGTGCTGCTCTCGAGGAACACCTCACCGTCACCGAGGTACGAAGGACCCGCGCCCGGGTCGCGTCGTTGCTGCGCACCGGCATTCACCCTGAACCTTCCGGTGAGTGGCCCGCGCTGCCCTGGCCGCCGATCTGAGGGTCGCGGATGGGCGAGCGCCACTGCAGAAGGACGACGGCCGCGACGACCCCCACGGCGCCGACTAACTGAACTGCTCCGAGCCGGTCGTCGAACAGACTCACACCGATGAGTACGGTGGCGACCGGCTCGACGCAGGAGACGATCGACGCGCGCGAGGCGCCAACCAGACGCATGCCGGCGAAAAACGCGGTCAGCGCGAATGCTGTGGAGAGGAGGCCCAGGGACCCGGCCCACCACCATCCGGCGGGGTCGAAGCTCAGAGTCGGGCCGCCGGAGGCGAGGTTGACCACCGCGTAGGTCACCAGCGCCCCGCTGCACACGAGGGCGCCCAGCAGCGTCCGGTCCACCGCCGGGTCAACGGCGTCCCCGATCAGGATGTAAGTCGAGTAGGCCAATGCCGTCGCCAGTCCCAACATGACACCCAAGGGCTGCAGCGTGCCCTCGCCGGCACCGAGCAAGACCGCAGTGACACCGCCAAGCGCCAGGACCAGGGCCAGCACCTGTGCCGCGCTCGCCGTGTCCCGGTTGCGCCCCAGGGAGACGACGAAGACGACGGCCGGGAAGGTATAGAGCAGCAGTGTGGTCAGACTGGGGCCGTTATAGGGCAGCGCGGCGAAGTACAGCGCAGATTGAACGGCATAGCAGCCCCCGCCCAGAGCCAGGCCCAATATCACATGGCGGCTGCGCGGCCGCGCCGGACGACGGACTGCCACGATCAGCCACAGCACGGTGGCAGCGAACAGAAACCTGATCAGCAGTAACTCGGCCAGATCGACGCCCGCTCCGTACGCCGCATTCGCGAGGAACGGAAGGACGGAAAAGGACAGCGCCGAGAGAGTGCAGAGGACGATGCCGCGGGCCTGCCTGCTCTGCTCCGGAGCGGCGCCGATGTCCGGTGGCCCGCTCACGTCGTACCGCGCAAGACATTGCGGCACATCCCGGCAGTCAACCATTCGCCGAGATCCCCGACGCTGATCGGACACCTAGAACATGAGCATCAAGATGAGAGTTATCTGACATTTGGATGCTAGGCTCGGAGCATGCGTACCACCGTAACCTTCGACGAGGACGTCGCTTCAGCAGTTCAGGCAATCCGTCGGGAGCGCCAGATGGGGGTGAGTGAGGCAGTCAACGAGCTGATTCGACAGGGCCTCGTCGCGCCGCGCAGGCAGGGGGACTTCCACCAGCGCACCGCCGCGATGGGGCTGCGCCTGGACGTGGCCAATGTCGCTGATGCCCTCGAAGTTCTTGACGGGGTCCGCGCACGCTGATGCTCCTCGACGCGAACATCCTGCTGTACGCAGTGGACACCAGGAGTCCGTTTCACGCGCGAGCGGCGGACTGGCTGTCTGAACAACTCAACGGTGCCCGTCGAGTCGGACTTCCCTGGCAGTCACTCGTCGCCTTCCTTCGGATCAGTACCCATCCTCGGGCCTCGGAGAAGCCGTTGGAAGCCGCCAGCGCCGCCCGCATTGTCGAGGATTGGCTGAAAGCAGACGTCGTCTGGATTCCGATGCCCGGTCCGCACCACGCATCCGTACTGACCGGGTTGATCGGCACGTATCAGTTGCGCGGAAACCTGATCTCTGACGCTCATTTAGCAGCCCTGGCCATCGAGCACGGACTGACCATGTGTTCAGCCGACACCGACTTCGCCCGCTTTCCCGAAGTGACCTGGATCAACCCGGTGCGTCCCTGAAGCTGGCTGCGAGTCGTCGGCGAGTTGCTGCAGGACGTCGAGCAGTTGACGGGGTTCCCGCACGAGGTTGAAGAATTGCGCGTCGGCAGCCTCGACCACCGTGACGGCCTGCGTCGCTAAGCGCCGCATCGCCGCCGTGACGGTGAGTCGCTTGACCCGGCCGTCAGTCGGATCCGGAGCGCGGGTGACCAAGCCGCGGGTCTCGAGAGCACGAAGTACTTGGCTGGTCATCATCGCGTCGGTGGCGGCGTGATCGGCGACCTGTCGTTGGCTGGGCAGCTGGGACGAGGTGTCTGTTTGGTCGGAGAGCCACCAGACGGCAGCCAGCAGGACGAACTGCACGTGCGTCAACTGCAAGGGACGCAGGGCGGCCGCGATCCGGCGTTGCCACAGCAAGGTCACCCGCCAGAGTAGGAACCCGAGACTGTCGGCGGGACCCGGTAGTCCGCCCCGGGATGGCCGGGGTGGCGGCGGAGATCACCCGATCGCTGCCGGCGTCGTCTCGGCAAGCCTCGCCAGCTTCTGCATCGAGACGGGCAGGCCAGCGGCGACGTTCCGGCCGATTACCCGGGCGAAGAGCCGGGAGAGCGGTCCACTGATGACCACTTTGTGGGTGAACCGGGAACCTGCCGGGGTCGGGTCGATCCGGTGGCTGAACGTCATCCGCGCCAGCGGCAGCCGGCTGACATCGGTGAACCCGACGCCTGGGACGACTGCGGTGAATGTAAAGGGGTCTTGGGGCCCTTGACCCGGCTTGAGGGTGCCGCAAGTGCCGGCGGCCATCGGTCCCTGCCCCGTCACGACTCCGATCTCGCGATCATCTGAGTAATAGTGTGCACGCGTACTATCCACGCCGGGCACCAGATTCGTCTTCGGGGCCAACTAACCTCGCAGCCATGCGTCCTTGGCCAGCCCCACCGATTCCACGATTGCCCGGGGCCGGGCAGGCGCTGAGGTTGTACGACACCGCGACTCGGGAGGCGCGACCGACAGCGCCTGGGCGTACCGCGACGATGTATGTCTGCGGGATCACTCCGTACGACGCGACGCATCTCGGCCATGCGGCCACCTATCTGGCCTTCGACCTGGTGCACCGCCTGTGGTTGGACGCCGGTCACGAGGTGGCCTTTGTCGAAAACGTCACCGACATCGATGACCCGCTGCTGGAACGAGCCGAGCGCGACGGTGACGACTGGATGGTCCTGGCCATGCGCGAGACGGCTCTGTTCCGTGAAGACATGCAGGCCCTCCGAGTGCTGCCGCCCCGCGACTACGTCGGCGCCGTGGAGTCGATCCCGTCCATCGGGCAGCTGGTGGACAAGCTGCTGACCGAGCAGCGGGCCTATGTCGTGGACGACGGGACGGGCGACATCTATCAGGACATCAGCCAGGCACAGCGATTCGGTTACGAGTCCGGGTACGACGAAGCCACGATGCTGCGCCTGTCCGCAGAGCGGGGTGGAGATCCCGACCGGAAGGGCAAGCGCAACCGGCTGGATCCGCTGCTGTGGCGAGGGGCTCGGGAGGGCGAGCCGTCCTGGGAAGGACCCCGCGGGCCCGGACGCCCGGGTTGGCACATCGAGTGCTCGGCGATCATTCTCGACCGCCTCGGCGATGGCATCGACGTACAGGGCGGCGGCAGCGATCTGGCCTTCCCGCATCACGAGTTCTCCGCCCTGCATGCCGAGACGCTCACCGGCTCATGGCCCCTGGCCCGGCACTACGTGCACGCCGGGATGATCGGACTGGCCGGGGAGAAAATGAGCAAGAGCCGCGGCAATCTGGTGTTCGTCTCGCGGCTGCGCGGTGAGGGCGTCGACCCGATGGCCATCCGCCTCGCACTGCTGGCCGGTCACTACCGGGCGGACCGGCCCTGGGGACCGGAGTTGTTGAGCACCGCGCAGGACCGCCTGGCCAGCTGGCGACATGCGGTGTCCTTGCCTTCCGGTCCGGCAGCCGAGGAACTGCTCCGGTCGCTACGCCGGCAGTTGTCCGATGATCTGGACACGCTCAATGCCCTTCGTAGCGTTGACCGTTGGTCGAACATGGCGGCTCGTCGACAGGGCTCCGATCCTGACGCGCCCAGTCAGGTTGCCTCCACTGTGGACGCTCTGCTCGGGATCCGGTTGTAGTCGGTGAGCGACAGCTTTCTGCTGCGTACCCGCGAGGTGCGCGAGACCGCAGAGGTCGGCCTGGCTGCTGCGGCGACCCGATCGAGTACCAGCGCCGGTAGGGCAAGAGCAGAAGAACCCGACGAGTTCCGTACCGCGTTCGAACGCGACCGGGACCGGATCCTGCACACCAAGGCTTTTCGCCGCCTCAAGCACAAGACGCAGGTGTTCCTGAATCCGGAAGGCGACCACTTCGTCACCCGCCTGACCCACACGTTGCAGGTCACCCAGGTCGCCCGGTCGCTGGCGGCGGCACTCGGCCTGAACGAAGACCTCGCCGAGGCAATCGCTCTGGGCCACGACGTCGGGCATTCCCCGTTCGGCCACATCGGTGAGGACGCCCTCTCGCCGTACGTAAACGGCGGCTGGCACCATGCGGCGCAGAGTGTTCGGATCTTCGAGGTCCTCGAGGACAAGAACCTCAGCGTCGAAGTCCTGGACGGAATCCGCGCACATTCGTGGAAGATCTCGCCACCTCCGGCTACGCCCGAAGGGGCGTGCGTCCGGTACGCCGACCGGATCGCCTACCTCTCGCACGACGCCCTAGATGCCGTACGAGCGGGTCTGCTGGTCGAGTCAGACTTCCCGGCCGACGTACGAGCCCGATTCGGCCATCCCGGCTCGGAGATGGTCGGGTCGATGATCGTCGCGGTGGTGTCCAACAGCCTTCTGGGTGACGCCGTGACAATGTCGGCTGCCGACCTCGACGTCATGTCGGACTTCAGGGACTTCATGTTCGAACGCGTCTACTTCAGCGACCACCATCTCGATCGCAAGGCCAAGGCGATCACGATCATCCGTGACCTGGTGGACCTTCATCACGCCAAGCCCGACCTGATGCCGTCGAGCTACCGCGATCACGGGACGGACAGCCTGAGTCAGGCGGTCGACTATGTCGCCGGGATGACCGATCGGTTCGCCACCTCAGCCCACGCCCGCCTCTGCCGTTAGCGGCGCCCGAATCCAGCGCTCACGCGTCGCGAGCATCCGAGGCGCGCATATCCGAGCCGCGCCGATCAGAGGCAACGTGCGCTGTCACGTCCTCGGGTCCACCGGCGACGGTCGGGTACAGGAATCGGATCAACAGCACGCCGAGACCCCCGCCGACGACCTGGGCAAGTACGAAGGCCGTCACCGACGTCGGTGCGATCCCGGCGAACGTGTCGGAGAAGATCCGT
>JACCUM010000024.1 GCA_013811805.1 Geodermatophilaceae bacterium
GAGATCAGGGCGGGCATGGTCTTTCACGTGCTGTCCTGGATCTTGGACCAGGAACCGGCCGACTACGTCGTCTCCGACACGGTGCTGGTCACCCCGTCCGGCGGCGAGCTACTCACCACCACCGACCGAACACCGATCACGAAGGAAGACTGATCATGCGGATCACCGGCCTGCGAGCCACCCCCGTGGCGGTCCCGTTCCGCGAGGACGAGCTGTGGGCCTACGGCGGTCGCCGCGGAATGGTCAGCATCCTGCTCGAAGTCGACACCGACGACGGGCTCACCGGTATCGGAGAGGCGTCGGCCTATCCGTCGGCAGACATCGTCCTGGCCGTGATCCGCTCGATCGAACCCCTTGTCCTCGGGGAGGACGCGTTTGCGATCGAACGGATCATGAAGCGGATCAACATCATCGGGACCTGGCACCACGTCAAGGCAACCAGTCCCGGAATAGCCGCGGTGGAGATGGCCTGCTGGGACCTGGTCGGCAAGGCCTGCGGGCAGCCGCTGGTCAACCTGTTCGGGGGCCGGGTCCGCGACCGGGTCGAGTACTTCTACTATCTCAGCCGTAAACCGGCCGCCGAGATCGGGGCAGATGCCCGGCGCGGCGTCGAGGCCGGCTTCCGGACGCTGTACCTCAAGGTCGGCTCGGATGACCCACGCGAGGACATCGAACGGGTCGAGGCGGTCCGCGACGCCGCCGGTCCAGATGCCCTGATCCGAGTGGACGCGAACGAGGCGTGGTCCTCCAGCGCTGCGATCCGCGTCGTAGCCGAGATGGAACGCTTCGGACTGGAACTCGTCGAGCAGCCGGTGTCCGGGCGGAACCTGGCCGAGATGGCTTATGTACGCAGCCGGATCGCTACACCGCTGCTGGCCAACGAGGCGTCCTGGACGCGCTATGACCAGCTGGAGGTGATCCGCGCCGGTGCCGCCGACGTGGTTTCAGTGGACAACCAGATGGACGGCGGCCTGCTCAACCTGAAACGTTCGGCCGGAATGTGCGAGGTGGCCGGGCTTCCGGTGCTCAAACACAGCCTGGGCGAACTCGGGGTGGCGATGTATGCCGCCGCTCATGTCATGGCCGCAACACCGAACTTCCTCTACGCCAACCAGGGCTATGCCTCGTTGCTGTCCGACGACATCGTGGTGGGAGCCAGCCCGCTGCCCTACGTCGACGGCTGCCTGGAGCTGCCCACCGGCCACGGCATCGGCGTCGAGCTGGACCGGGAACGGGTCGACCGTTACGCCGAGCTCTACCTCAAGGAGTCCGCAGCATTCTCCTTCCACGAGTCGGAGGCGCTGACCCGAACGCCCGAACTGCCCAAGCTCTGAACCGGACCCACCGGGCGGGGTCGCCTGGTCATCGGGTTAGCGTGCAGCCCCGCTCCGGAAAGCGTGGCGAGATCACCTCAAGATTGCCGAACGATTCTTTCTCGACCTCATCAAGGAGTGTGCCGTGTGAAACTCTGCGATTTCGAAGCGCTGAGCTTCGACTGCTACGGCACTCTCATCGACTGGGAGGCTGGCATCGCCGCGGTCCTCAACCCGTGGGCGAAGGCCCGGGGGTTGAGCCTCACCGACGAACAGCTTCTGACCGCATACTCCGCGTGCGAAGCCCTCGCCGAGGCAGAACACCCTACCGACCTGTACCCCGACATTCTGGCGAGAAGCATCCGTGGGCTGGGCGATGAGTTCGGGGCCGCAGTCAGTGACGAGGACGCCGATCTTCTGGCGACGTCCGTACCGGACTGGCCGGCGTTCGACGACTCCCATGACGCGCTGGGCCTGCTCGGTAAAGATTTCAAGCTGATCATCCTTTCTAACGTCGACCGCGCTTCCTTCGCTGGATCCAGTGCCCGGTTAGGCGTCGAGTTCAGCAGTGTTCTTACCGCACAGGACATCGGCTCCTACAAGCCGTCACCGCGCAACTTCGACGCCTTAGCCGAGGAAATCCGGCGGCTCGGGGTCGGCGACGGCAAGCTGCTACACGTGGCCCAGAGCCTGTTTCACGACCACGTCCCCGCCAAGAAGGCGGGGCTGCCCACGGCGTGG
>JACCUM010000025.1 GCA_013811805.1 Geodermatophilaceae bacterium
CCGCGGCCCCATACCCATCGGCTGAACGAAACGGAGACAGTCGCCATGATGATCATCGGTGTCGACCCGCACAAGAGCACGCACACGTGTCAAGGGCCATTGAGTTCTGCCCAGGGGCGGTCGTGAAACCTGCCCGGTGACGGTCACGAGATCTGCCCGGTGGTGGCCATGGGATCTGCCCAGGGGGCTGGCCACCACCGGCCTGGGTCAGGACAACGGCCGCACCCCTTGCCCGGCCAGTGCTTGGGATAGCCGCACCGAGTCGCCGCTGGTTTGGCAGACGTGGGCGTGGTGCAGCAGTCGGTCGACGGTCGCTGTGGCCAACGTTTTGGGCATCAGCTCGTCGAACGCGGCCGGGTGCAAGTTGCTTGAGACCGCGACGGAGCGTTTCTCGTAGGCAGCATCGACCAGGCGGTAGAGGCCTTCGGCGGCGTCCTGGGCAACCGGTAACAGGCCAATGTCATCAACGACAACGAGGTCCGCGCGCAGCACGCGGGTGATCGCTTTGGACACGGTGTCATCGGCGCGGTGGCGGCGCAGCAGCACGCCGAGGTCTTCCAGGGTGAACCAGGCGACCTTCAGTCCGGCCTCGACGGCCTGCTGCCCGAGGGCTTCGAGCAGGAACGTCTTGCCGGTGCCGGACGGGCCGCAGACGACGAGGTTCTCCCGTCGGTGCACCCACTCCAAGGTGCGCAACGCCTGCTGGGTCGGTGCCGGGATCGAGCTGGACTCTGCCTTCCACACGTCGAAGGTCTTGCCGGTAGGGAACGCGGCCGCGGCGCGGCGGGTGGCGAGCGCGGAGCGTTCCCGGCCGGCGGCTTCCTCACCGAACAGGGCGCGCAGCACCTCGGCCGGTTCCCAACGTTGCGCTTTCGCGGTCGCGAGCACCTGCGGCGCGTGGCGGCGGATGTGGGGCAGCCGCAGGCGGCGCAGCAGCGCTTCGAGATCATCGGGCAGCGGCGGTGCACTCGGAACACCTGTTGCGATAACGGGTTTCGTCTCCGGCGTGGTCCGGGTCGCGGTGCTCATCCGATCACCTCGCCATCGAGCTGAGCCGTATGGGCGGCACCGAGTGCGGCCCAACTGGCGGTGCCTTGGGTGAGGCTGTGGTTCTCACCGGCGCGGTGCAGATCGCCGGCGCGGATGCGGGCCTGGTGGTCCAGGATGGAGGCCAGGTCATGCTCGCCGAAGCGGGCGTTGACCGCGGCGTGGCCCAGCGCCCAGTCGACCTCGGTGGCGTCGACGAGTTTCGCGGTCGCGACGGCGTCGGCCATCTTGACCCGCATCCGTCCGGTGCCCGTAGCTGCCGCCTCGGTCAACCACAACCGGGCGCCGTTGCCCAGCGCGAGGAACTCGCTCTCGGCCGCGTTGCGCGACCTTGGTGCCCGGTCCAAACCTGCCGGTGCGGGCGGGAAATGCGTGTCATCCAGGCGCGGGCTGCCCGGCGTGGCCCGCAGATGCCGGGCCACTTCGACCGGGCCACCTTCACCGACATGCACGATGATCACCTGCTCGCCGGCACCGACACCATGAGTGCGGACCCACACCTGATCCCCGAGCATCGTTTTGCCGTGCAGGATATGCGGCACCGAGTACTGCCCGCCCTCGAAGGCGACCATCGGGGACTTGGCCGCGACGGTGCGGGTCAGCCCGAACGCGACCGTATGCGCCACCATCGGAAGCCGATGCAGACGTGCCTGTTCTTCAGCGAGCATGTCGAGCGGTGCCCGACGGGTTATCCGATGGATGCGGGTGTTGACCTGCTCGCAGAACGCCGCGCACGCAGCTTCCAGTTCGGCGAAAGACCCATACGCAGGCAGCAGATTCGTGCCCTTCGGGACCAGGTCGGCCTTGGCCAGCTTCACCGTCGACTCCGACCCGCCCTTGGAGGCGGGGTCGGCCGGCGCGCAGGTATGCACGGTCACGCCGTAGTGCCGGGCGAACGCGAGCATCTGCGGATTACGCACCGCGATCCCCGCGACGTGTTCCACCGTGACGGTCTTCTCGTTGTCGGTCAGCAGATAGGTCGGGACCCCGCCGACCTCGCGCAGCGTGACGTCCAACGCCGCGAACACCGACGGCATCGTCTTGTCCCGCAACGCGAGCACGACCCGGAACCGTGACCAGGCCAGCCA
>JACCUM010000046.1 GCA_013811805.1 Geodermatophilaceae bacterium
TCACGACGTACTTGAACAGCATGAGTGCGTCGGCCGAGCGCAGCAGCGTGTCGAATCTGTAGTTGATCTCGGCCTGTCCGCTGCCGCCCACCTCGTGGTGCCCCCGCTCGAGGACAAGTCCGGACGCAGTGAGGTTGGACATCATGTCCGAGCGCAGGTCGCTGTAGTGGTCGTAGGGCTCGACCGGGAAGTACCCGCCCTTCAGGCGGCTCTTGTAGCCCAGGTTCGGGCTGCCGTCTGCGTTACGTTCGGCGCCGGAGTTCCACGCCCCCTCGACCGAGTCGAGGAAGTAGTAACCGGAGTTCGCCGTCGTGTCATGGCGTACGGAGTCGAAGATGTAGAACTCGGCCTCGGGGCCGAAGTAGGCGGTGTCGGCGATCCCGCTGGAGGCGAGATAGGCCTCGGCCTTCTTCGCGACGTTGCGCGGGTCGCGGCTGTAGGCCTCCCGAGTGATCGGGTCATGGATGAAGAAGTTGACGTTGAGCGTCTTGTGCTTGCGGAACGGGTCGAGGAAGGCGCTACTGGCATCGGGAAGCAACAGCATGTCCGACTCGTTGATCGCCTGGAAGCCGCGGATCGAGGATCCGTCGAAGCCCAGGCCGTCGGAGAAGGTGCCCTCACCGAAGGTCGTCGCCGGAATTGTGAAGTGCTGCATGACGCCGGGCAGGTCGCAGAATCGGACATCGACGTACTCGACGTCGTTGTCGGAGATGTACTTGACGACCTGATCGGGGCTCTCGAACATCGATCCTCACTTCGCGGTAGGGGTCGACGCGACGCTAGGCAGACGGCGTTGCCTCAGGGTGTCCCGGGTGTTTCGGCTCGGTAACGCAACAGTGCGCTGGTCCCTCAGCCGCCGCGGCGACGGATCGCCCGTTGGCTGACCGTCATGGCCGCGCCCTTGGGCAGGGGTCCCTGCGGGATGGGCATCTTGTTCTTGCCGGAGCCACCACCGCCGAGCGCCGAGAGCTTGCGCTTCATGGTGTTGACCTCGCCCGCGCTGATGTTGCGCGGAAGCTTCATCACATGCGTGGAGAGCTTGTTGAGCGGGACCTGCCCCTCGGAATCGCCGACCATGATGTCGTAGATCGGTACGTCGCCGGCGATCCTGGCAAGCTTCTTCTTCTCCTGCGCGAGCAGGTTTTTGACCCGGTGTGGAACGCCTTCCCCGACCAGCAGGAATCCGGGGCGTCCGAGAACGCGGTGTACGGCGTCCATCGACGTCGTACCGGCGACGCCGGCCTCGACCTCCCACTGACCGCGCATGCCCTCCAGCACCCAGGCGGCGGCACCGGCCTGTCCCTCGACCTGGCCGAAGGCTGCCTTCTGCGCCCGACGGCCGAACAGGATCAGTGAGACGAGAACGCCGAGCATGATGGCGAAGGGCAGCATCACCCAGACGTTCAGGAACAGGATCGACGGGACGATCACGACTGTCACAGTCAGGACGAAAGCCAGAATCATGACCCAGGGGAGCTTGGGGTCGCGTTCCTTGGTCATCTTGTAGCCCTGGATGATCGTCTTGATCTTTCCCTGGCCCCGGGCAGCCTTCTTGGCTGCTCTGGCCGCCCGCTTGGCCGCGCGCCCAGTCAGCGGCGCGGCCTTGCGGTGGGGTGCTGTATCAGTCGAGGGAGCCTTGGCCATGACGGTCAGGATACGGCGGCGACATCAGCGGTGATGTCCTCGGCGGCCCGCGCCGTTCGGCGTGCGACGGCCTGCTCGTACAGCCGTCCGGCGCGGTAGGAGGAGCGGACCAGCGGACCGGCCAGTACCCCGGCGAAGCCGATCCGCTCGGCTTGGGCCTGCAGGTTCACGAACTCGTCCGGATGCACCCAACGCTCGACCGGATGGTGGCGAACCGATGGCCTGAGGTACTGGGTGATGGTCAGCAGGTCGCACCCGGCCTCGTGCAGTTGCTCCATGGTTTCAACGATCTCGGCGATCTCCTCACCCATGCCCAGGATCAGGTTCGACTTGGTCACCAGGCCGTCGGCACGCGCGGCGCTGAGCACCGACAGGGAGCGGTCGAACCGAAATCCCGGTCGGATCCGCCGGAAGATCCGCGGAACGGTCTCGACGTTGTGCGCGAGCACCTCCGGCCGGGAGGCGAAGACCTCGGCCAGCTGGTCGGATTTGGCGTCGAAGTCCGGGATCAGCAACTCCACCCCGCAGCCAGGGACGGCGGCATGGATCTGACGGACGGTCTCGGCGTAGAGCCACGCGCCGCCGTCTGGCAGATCGTCGCGGGCGACGCCGGTGACCGTGGCGTAGCGCAGCGCCATCTTCGCGACGCTCTCGCCGACCCGACGCGGCTCGTCGACGTCGAAGTCCGCAGGTTTGCCGGTGTCGATCTGGCAGAAGTCACATCGGCGGGTGCACTGGTCACCGCCGATGAGAAAGGTGGCCTCGCGATCTTCCCAGCACTCATAGATGTTGGGACAACCCGCCTCTTCGCAGACGGTGTGCAGGCCCTCGCTCTTGACCAAGGATTTCAGCTGCCGAAACTCCGGGCCGGTACGCAGCCGGGTCTTGATCCAAGCCGGCTTGCGTTCGATCGGAGTCTCGGAGTTGCGTACCTCTAGGCGCAGCATCCGGCGACCGTCAGGTTCCACGCTCGGCGAAGCAGTCACTTGTGCAAGCCTACGCCAGGAACCCGACGGTCCATCTCTTACCGATGTCGTACTTCCCGAAACCCGTTAGGAGTCTTGGGACTTCCGCGACGGCCCGTCCTCTGTAGCGGCGTGCTTGGCGGACTCTTCGGCATTGCCGGCGTCGTCGTTGTCCTTGGTCGCATCGATCATCTCCGACCAGGTCTCCTCCTGTGCCGCCGGCGAGTCACCGACCGAGGTCCCGGTTTCGTGTGCGGAATCGGCGAGCTTGCCATGCAAAGGTCCGTCGCCGTCCGGAGCGACGGATTTGTAGTCGTCGGTCTTCTCGGCGATGGTGCCATCACTGTCGGCGGTCGTACCCGGATACGGGTCCTGGGTGGCCGGAGTTGCGGCCTGCTGGTCGTCTCCCATGGCCGGGACAGTACTGGGATGCGGGTCCTCGGTGTAGCCGCGGACAGGCGAGTCCGAGGGGGCTCCCCAGAGGTCGTCGTCAGTCTTGGCGCGCCGCTTTGCCACGACCGCCCCGATGACACCGATGACGATCAGCAGGAACGGCCAACGGCGACTCTTCTCTCCACTGGACCGGGACGCCGCGGCCGCTGCCTTGGCCTGCGACTTGGCATCAGCGATCGCCGCCTTGGCGTCCTTGCGCGCTCCGAGCGCCGACTTCTTGGCTTGCTTGGCGTTCTTCTTAGCTCGCTTCGCGCTCTTCTTCGCACTCCGACGGTTGGCCTCTGCCTTGTCGGCCCGTTTGGCGTCGGCCTGCTCGCGGGCGGCCGAGAGCCGGTTCTCGGCCTGGGTACGTGCTGCCGCGGCCTGCTCACGCGCCGCGGTCAGCCGATCCTCGGCCGTCTCCTTGGCCGTGTCGAGGCCCTTGGCGATGGCCCCCCGTGTGGCGTCGACCCTTGGGGCAAGGGCGTCGCGTGCGGCGCCGACCCGCGGAGACACCACACCGCGGGCCGCTTCCACCCTGGGTGCGAGCGCCTCGGCGGCGGCTTTGGTGGCCTCGCCCGCCGCGACCCGCACGTGACTGAAACCCTCGGACAGTTCTTCGCCGATGACTTGTCCCCGGCTCTTTCTTCCGAACACGTCTACCTCCAGGTAAGACAGCCTCTAGGCACGATCCTGGTTGACCATCCTGCCCTGTCAACCGGTTCGGTACGACAGCACCTGTCCCACGCTGTTCGTGTTCTCCCGGTGTCGACGCTCCGGGCTGGGTATAGTTCTTCTCGTGCGACGGTTCTCGCTCCTTCCGAGGCCGTACTGAGCCAACGGTCCTCGTGACCAGCCCAGTACGGCAGCCCCTCCCTGCGAGGGGCTTTTTCTTGCCCGGACCCGCCCGCGAGGAGCCGCCACGATGAATCAGGAACAGGTCTCGAATCTGTCGACCGAGCCCGATGTCCCCCCGCATCGGTACACAGCGGCGCTCGCCGGTCGGATCGAACAGAGTTGGCAGGACCGTTGGGCCGAAGAGGGCACCTTCGCTGCCCCAAACCCGGTCGGCGACTTGTCGGACGGATTCGCCGAGCACGCCAACGCGACACCAAAGCTGTTCGTCATGGACATGTTTCCCTACCCATCCGGGGAGGGGCTGCACGTCGGCCATCCGTTGGGCTACATCGGCACCGACGTCTATTCGCGTTATATGCGGATGCTCGGACACAACGTCCTTCGCACCATGGGTTTCGACGCCTTCGGACTTCCCGCGGAGCAGTTCGCGGTCCAGACCGGACAGCACCCTCGAGTCACGACCGAGCAGAACATCGTCACGATCAGCCGGCAGCTGCGCCGGCTGGGCTTAGACCACGATCGCCGGCGAGCCATCGCCACCATGGATCCGGACTACTACAAGTGGACGCAATGGATCTTCAAGCAGATCTTCTCGTCCTTCTACGACGCTGCCGCCGATCGCGCTCGACCGATCGAGGAGCTCGTCGCCGAACTGGATGCCGGGAACAGAACGCCCGCGCCAGGGACTAATCCGTACGGCGTGGCGTGGTCGGAACTGACTGTGCAGCAACGCAACTCAGTCGTGGACGCGCATCGCTTGGTCTACCAGAACGAGGCTCCGGTCAACTGGTGCCCTGGGCTGGGAACGGTTCTGTCCAACGAGGAGGTCACCGCCGAGGGCCGTAGCGAGCGAGGGAACTTCCCGGTGTTCCGTCGCCCGCTCAAGCAATGGAAGATGCGAATCACCGCCTACGCCGAGCGCCTGCTTGCCGACCTGGATGGGCTGGACTGGCCGGAGTCGATCAAACTGATGCAGCGCAACTGGATCGGGCGATCGATCGGTGCGACGATCTCGTTTCCGACCGATCGCGGGGCGTCGATCGAGGTCTTCACTACGCGGCCGGACACGCTTTTCGGAGCGACCTACGTGGTGCTGGCTCCGGAACACCCACTGGTCGAGGAGCTCACGATTGCGGAATGGCCCGAAGGGACCACCGAGTCCTGGCGAGGCGATCGCGACCAACCGCCGGAAGCCGTTGCGGCGTACCAGAGGGTGTCCAGCCGCCGCTCGGAGCTGGAGCGCCAGACCGACCAGCGCGTCAAGAGTGGCGTGTTCCTGGGCAGCTTTGCCACGAACCCGGCCACGGGGGCGCGGATCCCGGTCTTCATCGCGGACTACGTACTCACCGGGTATGGAACGGGCGCCATCATGGCCGTTCCGGGCCAGGATGAGCGGGACTGGGAGTTCGCCGAGGCCTACGCCTTACCGATCGTGCGTACGGTAGCGCCGCCGGCCGGGTTCGAGGGCAAGGCCTACGTCGGGGAGGGTCCGGCGATCAACTCGGCCAATGACTCCCTGGATCTGAACGGGATGGGCGTGGCCGAGGCCAAGGCGGCGATGATCACCTGGCTGGTCGATTCCGGTCATGGTCGCGCCCGTACGACCTACCGGCTTCGGGACTGGCTGTTCTCCCGGCAGCGCTACTGGGGCGAACCGTTCCCGATCGTCTACCCGATCGACGGTCCCGACGTCGACCGGCCGATCGCGGTGCCGGACGAGGCGTTGCCGGTGCTGTTGCCCGATGTCGAGGATTACTCGCCACGGACCTTTGCCGACGACGATGTCACCAGTGAGCCCGAGGCGCCGCTGGCCCGGGCCACCGACTGGTTGACCGTGGAGCTGGACCTGGGGGACGGGGTCAGGAGCTACCGGCGGGAGACCAACACGATGCCCAACTGGGCAGGGTCGTGCTGGTACGAGCTGCGCTACCTGGACCCGCACAACGAGACGGCGTTCTGCGATCCGGCGATCGAGAAGTATTGGATGGGCCCGCGTCATGAGGGCGATCCCGGGGGTGTCGACCTGTATGTCGGCGGCGCCGAACATGCTGTGCTGCATCTGCTCTACGCCCGTTTCTGGCACAAGGTGCTGTTTGACCTGGGCCATGTGTCCAGCCGTGAACCGTTCCGGCGCCTTGTGAACCAGGGCATGCTGCAGGCGCCGGCCTACACGGATGCGCGTGGCATGTACGTGGATGCGTCCCAGGTCGAGTCCCGCGATGGTGGCTTCTTCTACGACGACGCGCCCGTACGGCAGGAGTTCGGCAAGATCGGCAAGAGCCTGAAGAACATGATCACGCCGGACGACATGTTCGCTGACTACGGCGCCGACACATTTCGGTTGTACGAGATGTTCACCGGCCCACTGGATCAGTCCCGACCGTGGGATCCCAAGGCGGTGATCGGGATGCTACGGCTACTGCAGCGGATGTGGCGCCTGGTCATCGACGAGCAGACCGGCTCGGTCCGAGTGGGTGACGGTCCGGTCGATGCGGCCAGCCTGCCGGTGCTGAATCGGGTCATCGAAGGGGTCCGCGAGGGCATGGAGTCCCTGCGGTTCAACATCGCCATCGCTCGGATCACCGAACTCGTCAACCATGTGACGCAGTCCTACGCTGACCGGCCGACGCCCCGGGCGCTGGCCGAGCCACTAGTCCTGATGATCGCACCTGTGGCGCCGCACGTCGCCGAAGAATTGTGGTCGCGGTTGGGGCATCCGGAGTCTTTGGCACGCACCGACTTTCCAGCCGCTGACCCACGCTTCCTGGTGGATGACACGGTGCGGATCGCCGTTCAGGTCAATGGCAAGCTCCGTGGCAGCGTTGCCGTACCGGCAGATGCGGACGCAGTGGCCATGGAGGCAGCGGCCCGCCGAGAGCCTAATGTGATCGCGCATCTCGACGGTGCCGAGATACGTCGAGTCATCTCTGTACCGGGGAAACTGGTCAACTTCGTTCTTGGTTAGGTCGGCAAGTGGCGCGCCGTCGGGCAATGTGCGGAAACGTGCAGCAATCGGTGCGAAACTGCACGTTTCAGCACATCACCGGTCGTAAGCACACACGGTGCCGCGGGACCGCCTTAGAAGAGCTGCCCAGGCGGCGGCTCAACATGCGCAACAGTGAATTCGTACCGCGGCTTGCGATCTTTGGCAGCAGTGGGCCAGCGCACGCCGCGTCGGCAAGAGTGTCCATCGTTAGCAGTGGACCGTCCAGGATCTTGACGAGCAGCGCTGCCTGCGCGGGTTCAGCTGCGACCAGGCGGGTCAGCGCCGACAGGAGGTCGGTGAACTCCGATGACCATTCACCGGGCCACGAGTCGACCTGCATGTGGTCAAGAGCTCCGACCGTTGGTGCCGCCTTTCGTCCGAAGGCCAGCCACCAACAACCGAAGCCGGGCCCTATGACAGTCCACTTCCGACTGCGAGAAACTGCGTAATACCTTTTCACCGACAGCTGTCGATTTCCGCAGCGGCTGCTCGACTACTCGCCGACGGACCAGGCAACCGGCCGGCCGTACGAGAAGGGTGAGCACCATGACGAAGTACATGATCACGATCGTCGAGAATCAAGAGGCCTACGCGACCGCCGACGAAGCGGACTTCGCGGCCGCCATGCAGATGCACGGGGACTTTGCTGAATCGGTGGCCAAGGCGGGTGGGGAGATCCTGGGGGGTGAGGCGCTCCAGCCG
>JACCUM010000073.1 GCA_013811805.1 Geodermatophilaceae bacterium
TCGCGGCCACGCCGGTCGAGATCAGCACCAGCAGGTCCGGTTTGTCGGTGCCCCGGACCCGGGAACCGATCGCCGTACCGATGAAGCTGCCGAGTCCAGCCGCTGCGGCAACCCCGCCGAGGGTCACCGTGCCGGCCCAGTCGGTGCCCACGTTCGCCTGGATCAGGAAGGCCATGAAGATCGTCAGGAACCCGCCGAGACCGCGCAGCGCCGCGGTTGCCCGCAGCGCGGTGATCACGTGGATCCCAAGAGCCCGGCGTTCGAGTCGGCCGGTCACGTCCTGCCCACTGGTCATGACCCGGGCGCTGACCTCACCCTCGCTGGTCTCCACGTGCGCCGGCAGGCGCAGTGCGCACACCGCGCCGATCAGGAAGACCACGGCGGTCAGTCCCAACTCCCAGCCGAAGCCGAGTACCTTCGCCACCCCGACCCCGAGAAGCCCTAGAACCGCGCCTGAGGCCAGTCCGAAAATCGACATCCGGGCGTTGGCGGCGACCAGGGCGAGTTGATCGGGCAGCACGCGAGGCACGACCGCGGCCCGGAGCACCCCGAATCCCTTGGACAGGATCAGCACGCCAAACGCAGCAGGATAGAGGGCGAAATTGTCGTAGTTGGCGGCCATGATCCAGGCCAGCAACGCGCGGCCGATCAGGCTGATCGCCAGCGCGGCGCGCCGGCCACGCTGTAGTCGGTCCAGGGCCGGTCCCAGCAGTGGGGCCACGACGGCGAAAGGGGCGATGGTGATCAGCAGGTAGAGCGCGACGTTGCTGCGCTGGGCATCGACGGCCGCGGCGAAAAAGAGGGTGCCTGCCAAGGAGACCGCGATCAGGGCGTCACCGGCGGTGTGCAACGCCGAGGTCCACAGCAGGCCGGACAGGCCGGTGTCCCCGGCCCCGTCCGCGCGGCTCGCGGCGTTGATCCTTCGTACGGTGTTGCCGGTGATCTCCCGGGTGCGCGCGGCGGCCACCCGGGTGACGGTGATCCGTCCCGGAGCAGGCCGAGCGGCCACTCGACCGGCGTCCGGATCGCGAAGGTGCATCGGCTCGGTGCCGGGCCGCTGATACGGGATGGGCGACGTGTCGTGGCGCGGCGGGTCCTGGTGCGGCGGGTCGTGGCGCGGCGAGTCCTGGTGCGGCGCCATCACCGGGCCAGGCGGTGGACGTCGGCGGGCCGGCCGGCGGATCGGCACGCGAGACGAGCCCGGGTTCTCGCGTCGCAGACCCCGAGCCATGAACCCATCTTGCAACAGTGGCTCGTGCATCGGGGATGATGAGCCGGTGAGTCCTGCAACCGCCACCCGAAGCTCTGAGGCATCCCTCGACGCCGTACTGCGCGACGGCGAGCCGACGGCACGTGCCGCGGCCGTCGAACTGGGTGGGGACACCGTCGGTGAGCACCTCGGCGTCGTGGCGGAGGCGGAAGCAGATCGGGTCCTCACCCATCGATTCGCCAGCCTCGCCCGTGGTTACCGCGGTTGGCAGTGGTCGGTCACGCTGGCCCGTGCCCCGCGCAGCAAGAAGATCACCGTTGACGAGGTGGTGCTGCTGCCCGGGGACGGCGCGCTGCTGGCACCGGCCTGGGTGCCGTGGAGTGAGCGGATCCTGCCCGGGGACCTCAGCGTTGCCGACGTCTTGCCCACGGCAGCCGACGACATCCGCCTCGTGCCCAGCTATCTGGGCAGCGACGACCCGGCCGCGCAGGATCCCGGCGTCGAACCCATCCGGTTCGAACTCGGCGTCGGGCGGGTTCGGGTGCTGTCTCGGGACGGCCGTACCGATGCTGCGCAGCGCTGGCACACCGGCGAGCACGGACCGGCGACGCCGATGGCACGGCATGCTCCGGGCGAGTGCGCCTCCTGCGGGTTCTTCCTGCCAATCACCGGGTCGATGCGCCAACTGTTCGGAGCCTGCGCCAATGTCATGGCGCCGGCCGACGGTCAGGTCGTGAGCGCGGACTTCGGCTGCGGCGCGCACTCCGAAGCCGTGGTCGAATCCGCCCCGCCCGAGGTCGGACCCTCTTACAACACTGCCGACTTCGACATCCTGCCGGTCGACTGAACGGTTGCGCCCCGCTCGGAGTCTCGGAAAACGCACTTTCTCCGGAGAATGTGCGGTCTGCTGGCCGCCTGACGTTACTTTCTCCGGAGAATGTGCGGGATCGGGCTGATACCCAGCGCCTCGGCGAGCACTGTCGCGCACTGGCCGAT
>JACCUM010000078.1 GCA_013811805.1 Geodermatophilaceae bacterium
CGTTTCGGCGACACCATTCGGACATCGACTGGATCGCGGTGTAGCCGATCGTCAGGTCGATCATCACGATGACGCTGCCCAGGTCCCTGGCGAACTCGGCCCGCTCGTACATCTGCTCCATGGTGGCGGCGGTGACTTTGAGGTAGTGACCCTTGATCTCGCCGGTGGCAGCCTGCGCCCGGTTGACCCCCTCCATCGAGAAGAGATAACGGTCCCGCCACCGCATGAACGGCTGGGAGTTGATGTTCTCGTCGTCCTTGGTGAAGTCCAACCCCCCGCGCAGGGCCTCGTAGACCACCCGGCCGTAGTTGCGGGCAGACAGGCCGAGCTTGGGTTTTGTGGTGGCGCCCAACAGCGGTCGGCCGTATTTGTTCAGGTACTCCCGCTCCATCACGATGCCGTGTGAGGGGCCTTGGAAGGTCTTCACGTACGCGACCGGGATTCGCATGTCCTCCAACCGCAGTGCCTTGAGCGGTTTGAAGCCGAAGACGTTGCCGATGATCGAGGACGTCAGGTTCGCGATCGAGCCCTCTTCGAAGAGGTCGATGTCGTAGGCGATGTAGGCCATGTACTGACCTTCGGCGCCCGGCACCTTCTCCACCCGGTAGCACTTGGCCTGGTAGTGCTCGTGCGCGGTCAGCCGATCGGTCCAGACCACCGTCCAAGTGGCGGTCGAGGACTCACCGGCCACGGCTGCGCCGGCCTCCTCGGGCGGGACGCCTTCCTGCGGGGAGATGCGGAAGACCGCCAGGATGTCGGTGTCCGCGGGCTCGTAGTCGGGCTGCCAGTAACCCATCTCGGCGTACGGGATCACACCCGCCGCCCAACGATCCCCCTGCTTGCTGGAGCCCTGCTCTTCGTCCGTGCCGGTCATTCGGTTCCCCTCTTTCCAGACAGTTGCGTACGGTCAGTCTGTCGGAATTGAGTTGAGTCGTCTATTAAGTCTTCACTGACTACAGTTGAGCCATGACTGAATCGGCGCCGTACGCCGTCACACCGTCTCGGCTCACGACGCTGGTGACCTTCGCCGAGGAGGGCTCGGTCGTGGGCGCTGCGCGGCGGCTAGTGGTCAGTGAATCCGCCGTGTCGGTAGCGATGTCGGCGCTGTCCAGAGATCTCGGCGTACCACTCGTCGAGCGGGTCGGCCGGGGTGTCGAACTGACTCCGGCCGGCACGACCTACCTGGCCTACGCCCGGCGCGTCCTCGGGCTGCTGGAGCAGGGCTGGGCGGCGGCCAGGGGAGTGGGGGAGCCGGGGCGAGGACGGCTGCGACTGGCCGTAGTGACGACTGCTGCGGACCAGCTGATCGCACCGCTGCTGGCCTCGTTCTCCACCGTCTTTCCCGACGTCGAACTCCAAGTGGACGTCGGCAACAGCGTCGAGGTCTGGGATCTGCTGGCCCATCACGAGGTTGATCTCGTCCTTGCCGGGCGGCCACCGGGAGCGGCCTCCGGCCGGATCGCCGCGCGGCGGGACAACCTGCTCGTCGTGGTGGCCCGGCCCTCGTCGGCAGCGACCTTCGCCGAAGGCGAGACCACCTGGCTGCTCCGCGAACGCGGCTCGGGCACGCGGGCCAGCCTGGAGGGTTTGCTGGCTTCCCGCGATCTCGACCCGCCGCGGATGGTGCTCGGTTCGAACGGTGCCGTGGTCGCGGCAGCGGTCGCTGGGCTCGGGGCGGCTCTGGTGTCGGCTGACGCGGTCGCCGCCGAACTGGCATCGGGCACGCTGGCGGTGGTCGCCGTCAGTGGCACTCCGCTGGTGCGGCCATGGCATCTGGTCACCGGCGTGACGCCTACCCCGGCGACGCGGCTCTTCGTCGAGCACGTGCTGTCCGTACCCGGCTGGCGGGCTGCCGGCCCGTGATCTTGACCTTTTGGTGGTGACACGCCGCGGGACGAGGCCCAAAACCGCAACAAGGTCAAGATCACCGGCCCTACGGAAAGCCATCCACAGCATTGGCGCGGTCCCCCCGACCGTCCACCTGCCGGGGGAGGCGGTCGGCCGACAGCGTGCCTAGCGTTGCATCACCTGAAGTTGGGGGTCGAGGCGAGAGGAGCCTGTCGTGCCCGAAGCACAGATGCGGCCGGCACCGGATCGCAAACCTGGCCCTCGACCTGCTGCGGGTGACCGAGGCAGCTGCGATGGCCGGTGGCCGATGGGTCGGCCGCGGAGCCAAGAACGACGCCGATCAAGCTGCCGTCACCGCGATGCGGACGATGATGCTGGGTCGGCTGCTGCAGCCCTCATGGATCTGGAAGCGCCGGTGGCCGACAACATCCGGGCAGTGGCCAAGGCGAAGGGCTCCACGGTCAATGACGTCACCGTCTGCATTTTGGATCGGCCACGGCACGACAGCCTGGTCGCGGATGTGCGCGCCGCGGGGGCGCGCATCCAATTCATCCGTGACGGTGACGTGGCCGGCGCCTTGATGGCCTGCAGCCCCGATTCCGGGGTCGATCTGCTGTGGGGCATCGGGGGCACGCCTGAAGGGGTGATCGCCGCCTGCGCCGTCAAGAGTCTCGGCGGAGTGATCCTGGCTCGGCTGGCGCCCCGATCGGCGTCCGAACGAGAAGCCGCGGCTGATGCCGGGCTAGACCTCCGCGCGGTGCTCAGCACCGACGATCTGGTCCGAAGTGAGGACGCCTTCTTCGCCGTCACCGGCATCACCGACGGCGAGGTGGTTCGAGGCGTGCGGTACGGCGCTGGTACGGCGGTGACCGACTCGATCGTGATGCGCGCGAAGTCGGGAACCGTACGTCAGGTGACCGCTACCCATCGCCTGGACCGACTGGCCGAATACTCCGCAGTCGACTACGAACATCCGACGCCTGCCATGGCGGCGGGGATCCACAGGGAGGACTGATCGGTGGACGAACTCCGGCGCGCTGCAAAGGAACTCGTGGCTCGGCCTCGGGGCATCCTTGCTGCGGATGAGAGCCCCGGCACCATGGACAAGCGACTGGAGGGGCAAGGAATCACCGCTTCCGAGGATGCCCGACGCGCGTACCGCGAGATGTTGGTGACCACCCCCGATCTGTCCGACAGCGTCAGCGGCGTCATCCTCTGCGAAGAGACCTTCAATCAGCGACTCTCCGACGGGCGCCCGTTCCCTGAGGCGCTGGCCGAGCTGGGCCTGGCCACCGGCGTCAAGGTCGACACCGGAGCCAAACCGCTGGCTGGGGCACCCGGTGAGACCGTCACCGAGGGCCTGGACGGGTTACGTGATCGCCTGCAGGACTTCGCCTCTCGTGGAGCCGTGTTCGCGAAATGGCGGGCGGTCATCACCATCGGTCCGGGTCTGCCGACGCACCGGGCATTGCGCGCCAACGCCCACGCCCTGGCCCGGTACGCGATGTTGTGCCAGGAGCAAGGGATCGTGCCCATCGTGGAGCCCGAGGTGGTGGCGGCCGGCGAGCAGACCATGGACCAGTGCGAGGCAGTGACCAACTTCGCGATGCTCGAGGTCTTCGCGGAACTTGCCTATGCCGAACTCGATCTGCCGTCGATGGTGCTCAAACCGAACATGATCACGCCGGGGCTCGATCGGCTGGACGAGGCCACGGCGGCCGAGGTCGCCGAGAGCACGGTCGCGGCGCTGGGCCGAGTGGTGCCGCCCGAGGTGGCCGGGATCGCGTTCCTCTCCGGTGGTCAACCCGCCGATGTGGCGACCCAGCACTTGGCTGGTATCGCGGCGCGGCCGGCCCCGTGGCCGCTGACCTTCTCCTTCGGCCGGGCGCTGGTCGATCAGGCACTGCACGACTGGGGTGGCCGGGTCGAGGGGATCAGCGCGGGTCAGGCCGCCTTGGGCGAACGGGTCCGCGCGACCTCAGCCGTGCTGCGCGGCTCGGTCAACGCCTGACCGCCTGCACCACCTACCTCGCTTTCGGCAGTCCGATCGGGGGTTGGTCGCGCTGCATCTCGGCGGGCGGGTCCGGGACGATGGCCCGTACGTGCGTACCCCGCTCCGGCGCTGACCACAGTTCGATCTGCCCGCCGACAGCCTGCATGCGCTCGGCCATGCTGCGCAGACCCAACCCGCTGTCCTGGCCGGCTGGCCTGCGCCCTGCGGTCCCGTCGAAGGCCTGCCGATAGCCGACCCCGTCATCGCGTACGTCGAGGACGACGTTGTCACCGCGCCGTTGCAGCCGAACCCGCACGGCCGCGACACCGGCATGCTTGACGGCGTTGCCCAGTGCCTCCTGGGCCACTCGATACAGGGCCAGCGACGCCGAAGGGGACACGAACGGTGGCTCGACGGCCTCCACATCGACCTCGACTGAGAGATCCTCAGCTCCCAGTGCGCCACACAGGCTGACCAGGCCCTTGGCCAATCCGAGGTCGTCGAGGACCGGCGGTCGCAGACCACTGATCGCGGCCCGTACGTCATCGGCGGCCAGTTGGCTCAGTTCGCTGGCCGCGATCAACTGTCGGACTGCGAAGCTCACCGGATCGCTGTTTGGCTGGCCTTCCGGGGACAGTTCGGCCAACGCGGAGTTGGCGGCCGCGAGATGGAAGGACAGGCTCGCAAGCCGTTGGGAGACACCGTCATGCAACTCGGCCGCCATCCGCCGGTTCTGCCGTTCCACCTCGGTGACCGAATCACCAGGCGCCGCAGCGACGTTGCCCTCAGCGGACGGGTCCTGGGTACCCGCGGCGATCACGGCAGCCAGTCGGGCCAATCCGATGAGGCCGCCAGCGGTCGCCGAACCTTGGCCGTCCCCGTACACCTCGAGGACCCCACCGGTGTACTGCTGCGCGCCGGGGATCGGCACTGCTGCCCCGGCTGTCGGGACTCTCGGGTCACCGGCATAGTGGTCTCCGCGCCGGTCTGTAGCACGGTCCACCACTATCGTCGGTCGCCGATGACTCGCCACCCATCCAGCGACGCTGACTCCCAACGGAATACGGCGATCGATGAGGTCAGTCAAGCTTGCCTGCCGACAGACCAACTCCCGAGCTACATGGTCGAAATCCCAGACGGCAGCCACCAGTCCGCCCAAGGACAGCTGGCGTACAACGACACCGGCGGTGGCGTCCCGGCCGGCAGTCAACGCGTCCACCGCCTCTTGCAGAAGGAGACCGTACGGATCTCGGCTCGGGGTCGCACTCTCGCGGCCGGTTCTCCGGGGTGTTTTCGGCATCAATGGAAAAGGCCCTCGCGCAACGCGGTCGCCACCGCCGCCGAGCGGTCGCTGACCTCCAGCTTGCGGTAGACCGAACTGACGTGGCTCTTGACAGTCTCCTCGCCGACCACGAGGCGGGCGGCAATCGCCCGATTGTGGTGTCCGGCAACCATCAGTGAGAGCACCTCGCTTTCCCGCTGGGTCAGACCCAGATGAGCTCCGGGCCAGAATTCGCCGGCCGCCAGCCGCGCGGCACTCGCAGTGGCCCGGCCGGCCAACGCGGCGTCGATGACGATCTCACCGGCCCGTACCGCCTGCAGATGCTCGACCAGTTGGCGGCCGTCGACCCGTTTGAGTAGATACCCGACGGCGCCGGCGCGAAGGGCCTGGAAGAGGTACTGCTCGTCGTCGTACACGGTCAGGAACACCACGCGGCAGGCGGGATCGCGGGCGAGCAGCCGATGACAGACATCCAACCCGCTGTCCTGTCCCAGGCGAACGTCGAGCACCACTACATCAGGACGCAGGTCCCCGACCACTCGGAAAGCCTCGTTGCTGTTGCTGGCCTGCCCGACGATCCGGATTTCGCCGGCCCGGCGCGCGAGCATGGCCTTGAGGCCCTCCAGGACCATTGGGTGGTCGTCGACGAGGACTACCCGCAGTGGTGGGGCCATTGGCACAGGTTAGAGCGGCTCCCCCCCTCCTTCCCCCTGCGACGGGGTTCTTCCCGAGTCGGTCACTTCTAGGCTCATTGATCCAGCGGCGTGCTCGATCGAGGAAGGGACGTGCTCCAGTGCCCGACAAGATCGTGCGGATGGGCCGGGCCAGCGACGCCCAGCGACCGGTGATGATCGCGATCGCCGGCGACAGTGCGGCCGGGAAGACCACCCTGACCCAGGGTCTGGTGGACGCTGTGGGCAAGGACCGGATCACCGCGATCTGCGTCGATGACTACCACCGCTATGACCGCGAGGAACGTAAGCCGCTTCCCTTCACGGCGTTGCATCCGGATTGCAACTACGTGCAGATCATGGAGCAGCACCTGCAGATGCTGGCCACCGGGCAACCGATCCTCAAGCCGGTCTATGACCACTCCACCGGCATGTTGGTCCGCCCGGAGTTGGTGGAGCCCAAGGAGTTCCTCATCGTGGAGGGGCTGCTGCCGCTGTCCACGAAACTGGCCCGAGCCTGCTTCGACGTGACCGTGTTTCTCGACCCGGTGGAGGAGATCCGGCGCGAATGGAAGATCGGCCGCGACACCAAGAAGCGGGGCTATGACCGTGCCCAGGTCGAAGCCGAGATGGACAAGCGTGAACCCGAATCAGAGGAGTTCATCCGGCCGCAGCGAGCCTTCGCCGACATCGTGGTCCGCTTCGCTCCGATTCCGGGACGCGACGACCCGCCGGACACCCCGCTGTCGGCAGAACTGCTGCTTCGCCCGACCGTGCGCCATCCAGACCTGTCCGAGGTCTTCAAGCAGGTGGACGGCCGGGCCATGCACTTGAAGCTGATCCGCGACGAGGACGGCCGGCCGACCGACGCCCTGCACGTACACGGGTATGCCCCCACGTCGGACATCGGCGTCCTACAGAACGCGATCTGGGCGGACATGGGCGGTGAGGACACCGTGCCCACCGGCTTGGGGCGGATCGGCAGCGACGTCCGCAACGAGCCACTGGCCGTGACGCAGCTGCTGTTGCTCTACCACCTGATCGAGGCCGCCCGCTGAGTTCGATCACAATCGGCCAGCGGTCGGCCGGTCAGCCGGTCAGCCGGTCAGCCGACTCAGGATGGCGTCCACCACGTCGGTCCCCGCACCGGTCTCGAAGATCGCTTGAGCATGTGCGGAACCCTCGACTACGAGTACCTCGTTGGCTTGGCCGGGCGCGTCGGCTATCAGCTGCTCGATCGAACCGGCCGCCCCCTCGTCCTGGCTGTAGATGAAGAACTTCGGGCCATCGTTGAGCGCTGCTACGTCGCCGCCGGCCGGGGAGAGCAACACGAGTTGGTCATAGCTGTCGGGATTGTCGACGGCTGCGTCAATCACGGCGGCACCGCCGGCGCTGGCGCCGAGCAGGGCCACCTCCTGGACGCCGCGCTCGGCCTCGAGGTAGTCGATGGCCGCGATCAGGGTCTCCTCCGACGTGTCCTCGACGGCCAACACAGCGAGACCCTCGTCCGCGAACCGCGCCGCCTGTAGTTCCCAGCTCGCCGCATCGAATGCCGCACCGTGTACGAGCACCAGTCCGTAGTCGCCTTCTCCTGCCCAGACCAGCGCGTCGGAGGCACCCAGCTCGATCCGCTGTCCGGATCCGTCGCCGCCATCGGCGTCCGCATCCGGGTCCGCCACGGCAGAGTCGTCGACTGTCGCCGGAGGCTCCGGTTCAGAGGCACAGCCGAAGAGGGCAAGCAGCAGCACCACCGTCAGGGCGGTGCTGATCCGGAGCTGTGCGGAGGTCGACGGGTCACTTCTCATCCTGGCCAGTGTCCACGACATCACGTTCGGGACTGAACGCGCGCGTCGTGGAATGCTGCGCGCGTGGTCGAGTTCATCAATGTCGCGGCGTTCATCGCCGGGCTCCCCAAGGCCGAGTTGCACGTCCATCTCGTGGGCTCGGCATCGGTGCCGACCGTCCTCGAGTTGGCCCGCCGCCATCCCGACTCCGGCGTTCCCACCGAACCCGCTGCGCTGAGCGGGTTCTACGAATTCACCGACTTCGCGCACTTCATCGAGGTCTACATCGCGGTCAACTCACTCGTACGTACGCCCGAGGACATCGAGGCGCTCGTCGTCGGGATCGCCGCCGACATGGCCGGGCAGAACGTTCGCTACGCCGAGGTCACCGCGACACCGGACAGCCATCTGGTGGTCGGGATCGCTGCCGAGGACATCGCCGCCGCCTACACCGCCGGCCGGGCCCGCGCGCTGGCCGAGCACGGTGTCGAGCTGGCCTGGATCTTCGACATCCCGGGTGAACTCGGGCTGCCCTCGGGATTGCGGACGATCGACTGGGTCGAGCAGTACGCGCCAGAGGGCAGCGTCGGTTTCGGCTTGGGCGGTCCGGAAGTCGGCATCGGCCGGCCGCAGTTCGCCGCGGTCTTCGCCCGGGCTCGCGCATTGGGCCTAGCCAGTGTCCCCCACGCCGGCGAGACCACCGGACCGGAGACCGTCTGGGATGCGATCAATCATCTTGCGGCCCAACGGATAGGGCACGGGATCACGGCTGCCCAGGATCCGGCGCTGACGGACTATCTCGTTGCGCACTCCATCCCGCTCGAGATCTGCCCGACGTCGAATCTGCGGACCAGAGCCGTTGCTCGGATAGAGGAGCATCCTTTCCGCGCGCTGCGCGCTGCAGGAGTGACGCTGACCCTGAACTCCGACGATCCCGGCATGTTCGACACGACGTTGTGCCATGAGTACGAAGTGGCGCACAACGTCTTCGGCATGTCGTCGGTGGAATTGGCTGACCTGTCTCGTACGGCCGTACGGGCGTCGTTTCGCAGTGAGGCCGGCAAGCGGGAACTGCTGGCCGAGATCGACGCCTACGAACGCGCCAAGCTGCCTGCCTGAGTACAGCGGCTACCGGTGGCGGGCGAGGTCGGCGGCACCGACGATGCCGGCTTCGCCGCCGAGTTCGGCGATGGCAACTGTCGGCGGCTCGCGGTGGGCGCGCGCGGTCAGTGCGGCAAGGAAGGCTTCTTCGGCCGGGCGGCGGAGCAACTCTCCGGCCCCGGACACCCCACCACCCAGGACGAACATCTCCGGGTCCAACAGCGCGGCAAGCGAGGCCATCCCTCTGCCCAGCCAGGTCGCGACAAAGGCGAAGGCCTCCAAGGCCGCCGGATCTCCCTCTCGCGCGGCTTGGGTCACTTCGGGGCCGGTGATGCCTTCGGGTTGGCCGTCGCCCAGTTCCAGCAGACGTTTGCCGTACTCCGGGGAGACGTCGGCTAGGTCACGGGCCTCGCGGACCAGCGCCCGACCGCTGCCGTAGCGCTCCCAGCACCCGCGGTTGCCGCAACCGCAGCGGCGGCCGTCGGGCACCACCGTCATGTGCCCGACCTCGGCGGCCATCCCGTTGTGGCCGCGGTACAACGCGCCGTCGAGGACCACGCCGCCGCCGATCCCGGTGCCGATGGTCAGCAGCACCATCGAGGCCACCTCGCGGGCTGCTCCGAATCTCGACTCGCCCCAGGCGGCGGCATTCGCATCGTTCTCGACGACGG
>JACCUM010000090.1 GCA_013811805.1 Geodermatophilaceae bacterium
GCCGTTGCGGCCTCGTACTAGCGCGAGGCGTAGAGCGCCTTTTCGAAATCGTTGTACATCTTCATCGCCTCGGGTGTGACAAACGGCAGGAACTGTGTGTAGATCGCGCCGGTGACACCGCTCGTCCGGTCAACCCAGTAGTGCGTGTTGAGCAGCCCCGCCCACGACCCGCTCCAGGCCCGTCGCATCCCCGGGACGTCCTCGGTGTTGAGCAACAAGCCATAGCCCCACTTATATCCCGGACCGGCCTTGAACGGGTGAGTCGTTGCGGGATCACCTGTCGGGATCTCCTCCGGGAAGTCCAGGTCACCGATCTGGTTGGTGAACGCGGCATCCACTGTGGACTTCTCCAGGATCTTGGTGCCCTCGAATGTCCCGTCGTGCAGCAACGCCCGTTGGAACTTGAGGTAGTCGCGAGGCGTGGAGTGCAGGCCGTGTCCACCGGCGAAGTATTCCGGCTCCTGGTTGAGCTCGATCTCGCTGGCCGCCCAGGTCCCGTCCTCACCCTTGAGGTGGACGGGCGTCGAGGTCGCGCGCTGGTCGCCGCTCATGATGAACTCGGTCTTGTCCATGCCCAACGGGCCGGTGATGCCTTCCTTGACGGCCACATCGAGGGTGACGCCGCTGGCCGCTTCGACGACCTTGCCCAGCCAGTCGGTGTTGATCCCGTACTCGAACCTGGTCCCGGGGTCGCAGGTGAGCGGAGCGGTGAAGATGATGTTGGTACCCGCCAGTACGTTGGGTGTCCCGGTCGCCGCCTCCCACTTGACCAGTTCGGCGTTCCAGAACCAGTAGGCCAGCCCGGTCGTGTGCGTGATGAGTTGCTTGACCGTGGCCTGGCTCGCCGGTGCGCGTAACTTCGGGGTGTCGCCGTCCCAACCTTCCAACACCTGGGTGTCGGCGAACTCGGGGCAATAGTCCGAGATCGGGGCATCCAGATCGAGGTTTCCCTTCTCCATCTGCTGCAACGCAGAGGCGGTGGCCACCATCTTCGTCATCGACATGATCCGGTAGTGCGTATCCGGAGTAACCGGATCGTCACCGCCTCCGGCCACGCGGGGACCAGCGGCACCCTCGTAGATGACGCCGTTGCGGTCCGCCGCGATGGCCACCACATTCGGCACTGCGCCACTGTCCACAGCATCCTGCAGAACCTTGTCGATCGAGTCCGTCGAACTTGTCACGGTCGGTCTCCCTATCCTCGGATTGGCATCTATGAGACCGACCTGTACCCCTCGTGGCGCCGGTCACACCACATTCGCTGATCGGCGGGAACGGTTTGCCCGAGATGGCACGATGAGCACGTGACGCAGGAGCCGGTGACCGCACCGGTTCCGGTAGCGAGCGCGCCGGCTCAGCCGGTGGCCTCCGACCGGGTGTGGACGATCCCCAACGTCCTGTCGTTTCTCCGACTGGCGGGCGTGCCGTTGTTCGTGTACCTGCTGCTCGGCCCGGAAGCCGACGGCTGGGCGATCGCCATCCTGATGGTGGCCGGAGTCACCGACTGGGCTGACGGCAAGCTCGCTCGGATTCTGAACCAGAGCAGCCGCCTCGGCGCCCTCCTGGACCCGGCGGCAGACCGGCTATACATCCTGGCCACGCTGGTCGCCTTCGTGATTCGCGACGTCGTCCCGCTCTGGGTGGTCGCAGTCATTCTCGGGCGGGACGTCCTGGTCGGGCTAAGTCTGCTCGTCTTGCGCCGGCACGGATATCAAGCACTTCAGGTGAACTACGTGGGCAAAGCGGCAACGTTCAACCTGCTGTACGCCTTCCCTCTGCTGCTCCTTGCGGTAGGGACCTCTGGGGTTGCCTCGTTCGTGGCGCCCCTGGCCTACGCCTTCACCGCGTGGGGTGGGGTGCTCTATGTCCTGTCCGGTATCGCCTACGTCCGCCAGGTCTTCGAGATAGTTGCTGCCGACCCGCATCAGGCGCCGGGCTCATGACCGGCAACCAGGCTCGATCGGAGTCGCTGCTCCGCCGTTTGCTGGACGAGACACTCGATCCGGCCTACGAGCAGGCCGCCGAGCGTCATGCCCGCGCGCCGGTCACGCAGGGGAAGCCGCGTGGGTGGACCCAGGGCCTGCTGCTGGCGGCTTGCCTGACGCTGATCGGGGCCTTGAGCACGGTCGTCATCTCACAGGTCCGCTCGTCGGCACCACAGCGTGCGGAGTTACGCGAAGCCCTGATCGAGGACATCACCGCGCAGCGCGCGGCCGGAGACCTACTCCAGGAACGACTGGCTGAGGTACGCGATGAGGCGACCCGGGTCCGTCAGCAGTTGCTGGCGGCGACCTCGCAGGGGCAAAGCGCACTTGACGAACTCGATCGTGCCGAGAGCACTGCCGGGCTGACGGCGGTGCAAGGGCCGGGACTGCTGGTCACCCTCACAGATGCGCCAGCGCCGGAAGACGGTGGGGATAATCTCGGGCGGATTCTCGACCGTGATATCCAATCCGTAGTGAACGAACTCTGGGCTGCTGGGGCCGAAGCGGTGGCCATCGACGGGCAGCGACTTGGCCCGACCACCAGCATCCGCTCGGCTGGTCAGGCGATCCTGGTCGACTTTCGCCCGATCACCAATCCCTATCTGATCGAAGCGATCGGTCCGGCCGGCATGTTCGATCGGCTCCTCGAATCCGGTGCGGGACGGACCTTGGTCTCCTATGCATCGGCCTTCGGACTCGGGCTGGACGTGCGGCCCCAAGAGCAGATCGAGCTGCTGCCGGGCACTGGGGCTGCGGCGGGCCGGGCCGAGCCGGTCGCACTCCGTGCTGACCGGCGAGAGCAGGACCGACCATGAAGGGCATTCGTACGGGTCCACTGATTCCGATCCTCGGGCTTGCCGCCGGTATCGCGGCCGGGGTCTGGCTCGACCCGAGCGTTCCTACGTCGTTGCAGCCGTACCTGCCGATCGCGGTCGTGGCGGCGCTGGACGCGGTGTTCGGAGGGGTCCGCGCCCGGCTGGACGGGATTTTCGACGCCAAGGTCTTCGTCGTGTCGTTCATCTCCAACGTGGTCGTCGCCGCGTTGATCGTCTTCCTCGGTGACCAACTCGGGGTCGGAGCGCAGCTGTCGACGGCTGTGATCGTCGTCCTGGGTATCCGGATCTTCGGCAATGTGGCTGCCATCCGCCGTCATCTGTTCCGGGCCTGACGGAGTGGCTACCGACAAGGAGACGACCACCGGAGCAGAACCCGCGCCCGAGCCGGTCCTGCAGCCGAAGGGGGAGCCGGCGACGATCCCCACCGAGGCTGCTCCCACGCGGCCGTGGGTGGCCGTTGCGCTGATCGGCTTGCTCTGCGCCATGCTCGGCTTCGCCCTTGCGGTGCAACTGCGGACGGTCGATTCCGACCAGGGCTTGGCCGGTGCCCGCGAGGAAGATCTGGCGCGGATCCTGGCCGACCTGGAGTCCCGTCAGGACCGGCTGCGCAGCGAAATCAGCGAGCAGCAGGATCTCCTCGAGCAACTGGGAAGCGGCGAGGACTCGGCGGCGGCGGCGGTCGAGGAGGCTCGTCGACAGGCTGAGGCGCTGGCCATCCTGAACGGGACGATCGCAGCCGTAGGCCCGGGACTGACCATCACGATCAGAGATCCGGACTCGAAGGTGGATTCGGCAATCCTGCTCGACGCCGTGCAAGAGTTGCGAGGGGCCGGTGCGGAGACGATGCAGGTGGCCGGTGTGCGGATCGGCGTGTCCAGTGCCTTGGTCGGGGAAGCCGGGGACGTTCGGATCGACGGCATCGAGGTTTCCGCACCGTACGAGATCGTGGCCATCGGAGACAGCCAGACGCTGGCCACGGCAATGCAGATTCCCGGTGGCGTGGAGGACAAGGTGATCCAGGCCGGTGGGAGCATCGAGGTCGTTGCGGCCGATCAGGTCACCGTCGACGCCTTGCGACCCCTAGATGAGCCTGAATACGCTGAGCCCGCTCCCGATCCGGATGATTGATCTCGAGGCTCGTTCCCGGGTTCTCGGAGATCGAGTATCTACTGGTCAGCGGCCGAGCCGCCTTGACTCCTGACCGACCCGCCCCGACCAGCAGACCGACGAGAGGCCGACCGTGGCAGTTCCGGATGATCGCAAGTACAGCGAGCAGCACGAATGGATGCTCGTGACAGGGCAGGACCCGACAGTGGCCCGGGTGGGCATCACCGATTTCGCGCAGAGCGCGCTGGGCGACATCGTCTTCGTGCAATTGCCGGCCGAGGGTGACGGAGTGACCGCCGGCGAACCCTTCGGTGAGGTGGAATCGACGAAGTCGGTCTCCGATGTGTACTCACCGTGTACCGGCACCGTGCGGGCGCACAACGCCGATCTCGACGAGAGCCCGGAACTGGTCAACAGTGATCCGTACGGCGGTGGCTGGCTGGTCGAGATCGCTGTCTCCGGCGATTCAGCTGACCAGCTTGAGGAGATGCTGGACGCGGCGGGATATCAGGAGTTTCTCGAACGATCCTGATGGTCGCCACAGGATGCACTGGTGTCAGGAATAGACCCTCGACGTATGGTTGACCCTCAAACCGAACCAGCCAACTGGGCACGGTCGACAGCACGAGAAGGAGAATGAGCCGGCGTGTATTGCACTCAATGTGGGCACGAGAACCCCGCCAGCAGCCGGTTCTGCGCCCAATGTGGGCACGCCCTCTCGCGCAGCAACGAGCTACCGTTGGGGGACACCACAAAGGTCATTCCCAAGGTCGGTGGCGAGGACTCGGCCGAGATTCCCGAGGTCCCCGACGAGGCGCAAGAGGCCGACGGTGACGGCGGCGTCGTCGAGTCACTACCACCGGGCTCGGCCCTGTTGGTGGTCAAGCGGGGTCCGAACGCCGGCAGCCGGTTCCTGCTGGACCGTGATGTGACCACCGCAGGCCGCCATCCCGACAGTGAGATCTTCCTCGACGATGTGACCGTCTCTCGGCGGCACGTGGAGTTTGTCCGCGAGGACCATGGATTCCTGGTACGCGATGTCGGCAGCCTGAACGGCACCTACGTCAACCGCGAACCCATCGACACCGCGATCCTGTCCGGCGGCGATGAGGTACAGATCGGCAAGTTCCGCCTGATCTTCCTGACTAACAGCGCTGGTGAGGGTGCTGCGGACTCGTGAGCGAAGCGGATGGAGCAACCTCTCGTGTGGGACAGGGCAAACTGAGCATCGGCGAGGTGCTGGCCGAGCTGCGCGCTGAGTTCCCGACGGTGACCATCTCCAAAATCCGCTATCTGGAGGCCGAGGATCTGATCACTCCCGAGCGGACCGTGTCGGGTTACCGGAAGTTCGCGCACGAAGATGTGTCACGGTTGCGCTACGTCCTGGCGGCCCAGCGCGACCAGTACCTTCCGCTTCGGGTGATCAAGGAACGCCTCGACGCCCTCGACCGTGGGCTGCAAGCTGATTCGGGCGGCGGGGCACCCCGTGCGCCCCATCTGTCCGCGGCCCCAGGCCTCCCCGACGCCGAGGACTTCGTGTCCGGTTCGAGTGACATGAGGGTATCGGTACAGGAGCTGTGCGCGGCTACCGGGCTTGCCGATGATCAAGTGGCACAGCTGATGGACCTGCGCATCCTGGTCGCGCGCCCCGCCGGCTCGGGCTTCTTCGACGCCGACGCCCTGATGATCGCCCGGACGATTGCCGAGATGGCGCGCTTCGGCATCGAGGCTCGCCATCTGCGCGCCTACCGGGCTGCGGCTGACCGGGAGATCGGGCTCTTCGAACAGGTGCTGGCGCCGCTGCTGCACAGCCGCGGTCCCGATGCCAGCGCCCGCGCCGAGGAGAACACCCGGGAACTGGCGGCGCTGTCAGTTCGGCTGCACGCCACCCTGGTCAAGACCGGACTACCAGCAGCCATTCGCCGCTGACTGCACCAGCGCCAGGGGGGTTTCGGGTTTCGACCACTTCGCTGGTAGTTGATTTGTCACCTCAGCCGACGACCCTGACGTGTACGGTCGTTCATGACGGCGGAGGCCCTCGATGGTGGAGGAAAACGAGATGGCGATGCGCGAACTCAGCGTCATCGGCGTACGCGTCGAGCTACCGGCCAACCAGCCGATCCTGCTGCTCAAAGAGGTCGACGGCGAGCGCTATCTGCCTATCTGGGTGGGCGCGGTCGAGGCGGCTGCTATCGCCTTCGAACAACAGGGCGTACGGCCGGCCAGACCGATGACTCATGACCTCTTGCGCGACGTCATTGCCTCGCTCAACGGCACCCTCGAGGCCGTGCACATCACCGAGATGAAGGACGGCACGTACTACGCCGAACTTTTGTTCACCGGGTTCCCGCGGGTGAGCTCCAGGCCCTCGGATGCCGTGGCCCTGGCAGTTCGCAGCGGGGCGAAGATCTTCGGAGCGGAAGAATTGCTCGACGAGGTGGGCATCGTCATTCCGGACGAGCAGGAGGACGAGGTGGAGAAGTTCAAGGAGTTCTTGGACACCATCACCCCGGAGGACTTCGGCGGCAAGCAGGCGAAGTAGTTCCGCAAACCCTTGACCTCCGCATGAGGGTTAGCTTTCCGACACGCCGCAACTCGCGTTGACCCGCACCTCGTCGCGGGCCTACCGTCAGGAGCAATTACCACGGTGTGACTTACCCCCTGCGGCACCGGCACGGGGAAGTGTGCCGGCGGAGTCGGCGAGGAGATTCGGAAATGACCGAACGCGGCAGTCATCGCCCAGGGGGCGAGCGCCCTGGGTCAGACGAGAACGAGCCGGCTCAGCAGATGCTGTTCAGCACCGCCGAGGTCTCCGGCGTCAGCTACGACGAGGCGGCCCGTGAAGCGGTCGGCTTTCGTGGGCCGGTCGCCTGCAGTGCGGCCGGGATCTCGTATCGGCAGTTGGACTACTGGGCCCGGACCGCGCTGGTCGAGCCGACCGTGCGCGCCGCAACCGGGTCTGGCACTCAGCGGCTCTACTCCTTCCGCGACATCTTGGTCCTCAAGGTTGTGAAGCGGCTGCTCGACGCCGGTGTGTCGCTACCGAACATCCGTAAGGCCGTCGACTTCCTGCGCGGCCGGGGCGTACGTGACCTTGCGAACATCACCCTGCTCTCCGACGGCGTCAGCGTGTACGAATGCTCCTCGGCCGAGGAGGTCGTCGACCTGCTCGCAGGTGGCCAGGGTGTCTTCGGAATCGCCGTGTCCGGCGCGCTGCGTGAACTCACGGGTTCGCTGCACACGCTGCCGGCTGAGCGCGCCGATGGCCGCAGCGCAGGAGCCGAGCCCGACGAACTCGCGGGTCGACGCCAACAGCGTGCCGTCTCCTAGTCTTCCGCTGGTAGCTTCGCTCGGGTGCTGACACCCGGAAATCCACAGGCCCGGCAACCGGCGAGAACCTTCGCGGACCGCCACATCGGGCCACGAGCCGACGATGCCGAGCACATGCTCAGGACGGTCGGCTACGACAGCTTTGATGCGCTCACCGACGCTGCCGTACCTGGCAACATCCGCGCTGTCGAAGCGTTGTCGATACCACCGGCCAGCTCGGAGGTCGACGTACTGACCGCACTGCGGACGATCGGCGCCAAGAACCAGGTGCTCACCTCGATGATCGGTTTGGGCTATTACGACAACTACACACCGGCGGTCATCACCCGCCGGGTGTTGGAGAGCCCCGCCTGGTACACCGCGTACACGCCTTATCAGCCGGAGATCAGCCAGGGTCGGCTCGAGGCCCTGCTGAACTTCCAGACGATGGTCGCCGACCTGACCGGACTCGACGTCGCCAACGCTTCGCTGTTGGACGAGGCCACTGCCGCCGCCGAGGCGATGACGCTGGCCCGACGGGCCACCAGGTCGGCGCACGGTGGTGGCTTCCTGGTCGATGCCGACGTCTTTCCGCAGACGCTCGCCGTTCTCCAGACGCGGGCTCGACCACTGGGGCTCGACGTCGTCGTCGCCGACCTGAGTGCGGGTCTCCCCGAGGGAGAGTTCTTCGGCGTGCTGATGCAGTACCCGGGTGCCAGTGGCGCGGTCGTCGATCACACAGGCCTGGTCGCTGCGGCGCACGAGCGGGGAATGGTCGTGGTCGCAGCTGCGGACCTGCTCGCTCTCGCGGTGCTCCGCCCGCCCGGCGAGATCGATGTCGACGTCGTCGTCGGAACCACGCAGCGCTTCGGTATCCCGCTCGGCTTCGGGGGACCGCATGCCGGTTACATGGCGATTCGCGACGGGATGGCCCGCCAGCTGCCGGGCCGCCTGGTCGGGCTATCCGTCGACGCGGACGGAGATCCCGCCTATCGGCTGGCCCTGCAGACCCGCGAGCAGCACATCCGCCGGGAAAAGGCGACCTCCAACATCTGCACCGCCCAAGTGCTCTTGGCCGTCATCGCGTCGATGTATGCGGTCTATCACGGCCCCGAAGGCTTGACCGCCATCGCCCGCCGCGTGCATGGGCATGCCGCGAGACTTGCAAAGGTCTTGCGCGACAACGGAAATCAGCTTACTGATGCACCCTTCTTCGACACCCTCACCGTACGGGTGGTCGATCGCGCGGACGAGATCATCGCAGCTGCCTTGGAGCTCGGCGTCAACCTGCGACGCGTAGACGCCGACCATGTGGGCATCTCCTGCGACGAACGGACCTCGGCCGAGCACCTGGCCTCGGTGGCCAAGGCGTTCGGAGCTTCCACAGTGGACTTCACGCACGCCGAGGAGAACGGGGAGAGCGGGCTCGAACTTATTCCTGAGCTGCTGCGCCGTACCTCTGCATACCTCACCCATCCGGTCTTCTCCGCCCACCGGTCCGAGACGTCACTCCTGCGCTACATGCGTTCGCTGTCGGACAAGGATCTGGCTCTGGACCGGACGATGATCCCG